>JAIPDA010000056.1 GCA_021737905.1 Rhodoferax sp. | reverse complement strand
TCGGTGCTGGAGGCGCGCTGGCTGGCCGGCTCGAAAGCCAATTTTCTCAGCCTGCAAGCCCGGCTTGAAAAAGCCATGGACCCCAAGGCTTTTTTTGTGGCCAAGTCACTGGAGCTGCGGCAGCGCCATAACAAGTTTGAAGACACGCCCTACGCGCTCGAGCCCAACTGCAAAGAATCCCCCGGCGGTCTGCGTGACTTGCAAGTCGTGTTGTGGGTGGCGCGGGCCGCTGGATTGGGCAAGTCATGGGAAGAGCTGGCACGCAACGGCCTGGCGACAGCCTTTGAGGTAAGGCAGATCAAGGCCAACGAGGCTTTGCTCAGCCTCATTCGGGCCCGCCTGCACATGCTGGCCGACCGGCGTGAAGACCGGCTGGTGTTCGATCTGCAAACTGTCGTGGCCGAGTCCTTCGGCTACGCCAGCGTGGCACCCGATGGCTCGCGGCTGGCGCGCCGCGCCAGCGAGTCGCTCATGCGCCGCTACTACTGGGCTGCCAAGGCAGTGACCCAGCTCAACCAGATCTTGTTGCTCAATATTGAAGAGCGGTTGAACCCCAACACGCAACCGCTGCGCCCCATCAACGCGCGATTTTTCGAAAAAGCCGGCCGCATCGAAGTGGCCAGCGACGAGCTGTATGTGCAACAGCCCCATGCAATTTTGGAAACTTTTTTGCTTTTCCAAACCACGGTGGGCGTCAACGGCCTGTCTGCAAAAACCCTGCGCGCGCTTTACAACGCCCGCAGCGTGATGGACGCCGGCTTTCGCCGTGACCCGGTCAACCGCGACACTTTCCGCAAGATTCTGATGCAGCCCGAAGGCATCACGCATGCCATGCGGCTGATGAACCAGACCTCCGTGCTGGGCCGCTACCTGTGGGTGTTCCGCAAGATCGTCGGTCAGATGCAGCATGACCTGTTCCATGTCTACACAGTGGACCAGCACATCCTGATGGTGCTGCGCAATGTGCGGCGTTTTTTCATGGCCGAGCATTCGCACGAATACCCCATGTGCTCGCAACTGGCGGCCGGCTGGGACAAGCCCTGGATTTTGTACATCGCGGCGCTGTTTCATGACATTGCCAAGGGCCGTGGCGGTGACCACTCCGAGCTCGGTTGCAAGGACGTTCGAACTTTTTGCAGCCAGCACAGTATTGCTGCTGAAGATACGCAACTTATCGAATTTCTGGTGCGTGAGCACCTGTTCATGAGCCGCATGGCGCAAAAAGAAGACCTGAGCGATCCAGAAGTGATTGCCGGCTTTGCCAAGCGTGTCGGCAATGAACGCTACCTCACGGCTTTGTACCTGCTCACGGTGGCTGACATTCGTGGAACCAGTCCCAAAGTATGGAACGCCTGGAAGGGCAAACTGCTCGAAGACCTGTACCGCTACACCCTGCGCATGCTGGGCGGTCGTGCGCCTGACCCGCAGGCTGAAGTCGAGTCCCGCAAACGTGAAGCTTTGTCTTTGCTGGCCTTGCACGCAGAGCCTTTTGAGTCCCAAAAAGCGCTGTGGGCCACGCTCGATGTGAGCTACTTCATGCGCCATGAAGCGGGCGACCTAGCCTGGCACGCCCGGCAGCTGTCGCGCCATGTGGGCTCCGGCAAGTCGGTGGTGCGTGCGCGCCGCTCATCAGACGGCGAAGGCATGCAGGTGCTGGTCTACACACCCGATGCGCCCGATCTGTTTGCCCGTATTTGCGGTTACTTTGACACGGCCAGTTTCAGTATTGTGGACGCCAAAATTCACACCGCCAACAACGGCTACGCAATGGACACCTTTCAGGTGATCAGCGCCACACCGCAAGAGCATTACCGCGAGGCGGTCTCCATGGTGGAAGCCGAACTGATTCGCATCCTGCAGAGCGCCGGACCGCTGCCGGCACCTGGCAAAGGCCGCGTCTCCCGGCGCGTGAAAAGTTTTCCGATCACGCCTCGCGTGGACTTGCGGCCCGACGAAAAAGCCCAGCGCTGGCTGCTCAGCGTGTCCGCCAGCGACCGGGTCGGCTTGTTGTACTCCATTGCCCGCGTGCTGGCCCGTCACCGCATCAACTTGAAACTGGCCAAAGTCACCACGCTGGGCGAGCGGGTCGAAGACACTTTTTTGATCGACGGGCCGGAGCTGCAGCAAAACAAAGCGCAAATCGCGATCGAAACCGAGTTGCTCGAGGCCTTGAAAGCCTGAAGCCCTGCGCTATCGCGCTTTTTTAGTCGTCGGCAGTCTCGTCAAGCCCGGGAAACAAGACCTGGGTGTAGCCGAACTTGGTGAAATCACGCACCCGCATCGGGTACAGCTTGCCGATCAAATGGTCGCACTCGTGTTGCACCACCCGCGCATGAAAGCCGTCTGCCTCGCGTTCAATCGGCTCACCAAAAGGGTCAAAGCCGGTGTAGCGAATGCGCGACCAGCGCGGCACCATACCGCGCAGACCGGGCACTGACAGGCAACCCTCCCAACCCACTTCCTCTTCGCTGCCCAGCGGCGTGATCACCGGATTGAGCAAGACTGTGCGGGGAATCAAGGGCGCATCGGGGTAACGCGGGTTGACGGCGTCCGTGCCAAAAATCACCAGTTGCAAGTCCACCGCAATTTGCGGCGCAGCCAGACCGGCACCGTTGACGGCCAGCATGGTCTCAAACATGTCAGCCACCAGCAGGTGCAGCGCGTCAGTGTCAAATTCAGTCACGGGCTGGGCCACGCGCAGCAGCCGCTCATCGCCCATTTTCAATATGTCATGCACTGCCATTGAGTAACTCCATCAATTGGTTTTCGTCGATGACTTTCACGCCCAGTTCCAAGGCTTTGGTCAGCTTGCTGCCCGCCTCGGCGCCGGCCACCACATAGTCGGTCTTCTTGCTGACCGAGCCGGCCACTTTGCCGCCGGCGGCTTCTACTTTGTCCTTGGCCTCGTCGCGACCCAGCGTGGGCAGCGTGCCGGTGATGACAAAGGTCAGCCCGGCCAGCGGCTGGGGTGCGCGCTCGGCGGGCTCGCCTTCGGCCCAGGTCACGCCACAGGCGCGCAGTTGCTCGACCACTTCGCGGTTGTGCGCTTGCTCAAAAAAAGTACGTATGCTTTGGGCCACCACAGGCCCCACGTCATCGACCTCCAGCAGCTGCTCTGCGCTGGCGGCCATGATGCCGTCCAGTTGGCCGAAATGCCGGGCCAGCGCCTTGGCGGTGGCCTCACCCACATGGCGGATGCCCAAGCCGAACAGGAAGCGCGGCAACGTGGTTTGCTTGGATGCTTCAATGGCTTCGAGCAGGTTGTTGGCTGATTTGTCGGCCATGCGCTCGAGTCCGGCCAGAGAGCTCAGGCCTAAACGGTACAAGTCCGGCAAGTTGCGAATGATGTTGGCATCCACCAGCAGTTCGACCAGCTTGTCGCCCAAGCCATCAATCTCGACGGCACGGCGGTGCGCGTAATGCAAGATCGCCTCTTTGCGCTGCGCGCCACAAAACAGCCCGCCCGTGCAACGGTAGTCGGCCTCACCCTCTTCACGCACAGCCGCCGAGCCACAGACAGGACACTGGCGCGGCATGGTGAAAGGTTCGGCATCACCGTGGCGCTTGTCCATCACCACGCTCACCACTTCGGGAATCACATCGCCGGCGCGGCGCACCACCACGGTGTCGCCCAGGCGCACATCCTTGCGACGGGCTTCATCCTCGTTGTGCAGCGTGGCATTGGTCACCGTGACGCCACCCACAAACACGGGCGCCAGCTTGGCCACCGGGGTGAGCTTGCCGGTGCGACCCACCTGCACATCGATGCCCAGCACCGTGGTCAGTTGCTCTTGGGCCGGGTATTTGTGCGCCACGGCCCAGCGCGGCTCACGGCTGACAAAGCCGAGTTGGCGTTGCGCGGCCAGGCTGTTGACTTTGTAGACCACACCATCAATGTCAAAGGGCAGTGCATCACGCGCTAAGCCAATGCGCTGATGAAAATCCACCAGGCCAGAGGCCGCTTGCACGCAGGCGGTTTGCTCCGCCACCGGCAGGCCCCAGTTTTTCAGGGTCATCAGCAATTCGTGATGCGTATTGAACAAGGGTCCGCCTTGATCCACAGGTGTGATGTCACCGACACCATAGGCAAAAAAGCTCAATGGGCGTTGCGCGGCAATGCCGGAGTCCAACTGGCGCACGGCACCGGCGGCTGCATTGCGCGGGTTGACAAAGGTTTTTTCACCCTTCTCTCCGGCGGCAATGCGTGCGCGCTGGCGATCGTTCAAGGCTTCAAAGTCGCTGCGGGCCATGTAAACCTCGCCGCGTACTTCGAGCACCTTGGGGGCTTGAGCCGGCAGGTGCAAAGGAATTTGGCCGATGGTGCGGATGTTGTGCGTGACGTCTTCACCGGTTTCGCCGTCACCGCGCGTGGCGGCCTGCACCAGCACACCGCCTTCATAGCGCAGGCTCATGGCCAGGCCGTCAAACTTGAGTTCAGCGACATAGTCAACGGCGGGGTCAGCCTCGGACAAACCCAGCTCTTTGCGTATGCGGGTGTCAAAACTCTGAGCCCCGGTGGCTTCGGTATCGGTTTCGGTGCGTATGCTGAGCATGGGCACCACGTGCTTGACGCTGGCAAAACCGTCCAGAATTTGGCCACCCACCCGCTGCGTGGGCGAATCAAGTGTGCGCAAGTGCGGGTGCGCAAGTTCCAAGGCTTGCAACTGCCCAAACAAGCGGTCGTACTCGGCGTCCGGGATTTGCGGTGCATCGAGCGTGTAATAAAGATGCGCATGATGCTGCAGCAGCGCGCGTAACGCTTGAGCGCGCTCGGCGGGCGATGGTGCAGAGAAAAGATCGCCGGCTGCGGAGGCGACTGGCGATGCAGGGTCGGGTGCGTTCACTGCAGGCTCAGGAAAAGAGCCGCCGGCCCAAAGCAGAGCCGGCTGAAAGCTCGCGCGCATCGAGCGTGTCGTAGAGCTTTTCCAGGTCGGCTTTGATCACTTGCATGGAGTCCGCACGGATGCGGTTGCCGTAGTCGTCCATCAGTGCACCGTCCATGGCCGAGGCCAGGGCCAGCGCGGCCTGGCACATGCGGTCAAAGGGCTGCTCAGACCTGGCCACCTGGGGCACGTCCAAAGACATGGTCAGCTCGCGCAAAGCGGTTTGCTCCGGGTCTTCGGCCATGGCAGCTTGCGAGTCAAAAGCCAAAATCAAAATAGGCGCCTGGGCTTGCGCGCCCGGCAATACCATGCGCCCGGGAATGGCGCCAGGCACAAAGCCGTGACGGGCCGCATTTTGTTGCACATAGCCAGGGCTCCAGGCGATGGTGGCAGCCCGCAATGTGAAGCTGATCTGGGCGTCATGCTCTCCGGCGAACTGGTCCAGCTCCCGGGCCCGCGCGACTTCTTCATGCATCTCCGGAAACTCCGGCTCGCCATTGACATCGTCTGCAAAGGCTTGGGCTTTCATGACGAATTCAGAATATTCAATCTGATTGAGCGCTCCGGTGCGGTTGGCCAGTTGCACCCCGGCCTGGAATGCGCTGTAACGCTGACCGGCCACAGGAATTTCCCATTCGCCGGTGTCAATGCTCAAGCCCTCAACCGCAAAAGGCTTGCTGCCCACGCGCCGCGTAGGCGGCATGGCGGCCAGAGCCGCCTCACCCGAGACCTGGGTATCAACAGCGATCGGCACAATCACGTCAATCAACGCATCGAGCGCCGCTTTTTTCTCGATGCTGGTGAGCGTGGTCAGGGATTCGAGGCTGCCGTCAAAAGCCGGGTCCTGGCGCTCATCGCTGTCATCAGGCGCATCGGTTTGAGCTGCTTGCTCTGTTGAGTCGCTTGAATTCGTCGCTTGGCGCGGACGATTTTTACGCGAGGTCCAGGCGCCGTGCGCCACCACCACCGCCAGCACCACCGCGCCGGCAATGGCCAGACCCAGTTGCAAATTACTCATGCCACAGGCACCGCTTGTGCAAAGCCAATGGCCTCCCCCATATCAACCGCCACGATGCGCGAGACGCCCTGCTCCTGCATGGTCACACCGATCAACTGCTCGGCCATTTCCATGGCAATTTTGTTGTGGCTGATGAAAAGGAACTGTGTTGACCTGCTCATGCTGACCACCAGCTTGGCATAGCGCTCGGTGTTGGCGTCGTCCAGTGGCGCATCGACCTCGTCGAGCAAACAAAAAGGGGCCGGATTGAGCTGGAAAATAGCGAACACCAAGGCAATGGCGGTAAGCGCTTTTTCGCCACCGGAGAGCAAATGGATGGTCTGGTTTTTCTTGCCCGGAGGCTGCGCCATCACCTGCACGCCGGCGTCCAGAATCTCCTCGCCGGTCATCACTAAGCGCGCATTGCCGCCGCCAAAGAGCTCCGGGAACATCTTGCCGAAGTGGCCATTGACCACCTCGAAGGTGCTGGAGAGCAACTCCCGTGTTTCGATGTCGATTTTTTTGATGGCGTCTTCCAAAGTGCTCATGGCCTCATTGAGGTCAGCCGACTGAGAGTCCAAAAATCCTTTGCGCTCACGGGCGCTGGTCAACTCATCGAGTGCCGCCAGATTGACCGCGCCCAGGGACTGGATCTCTCGGTTGATACGATCAATCTCAGTTTGCAGGCCGCTCAAGCGCACATGGCCGGTTTCAATCGACAGTTCAAGCGCTTGAAGGTCGGCCTCGGCATCTGTCAACAGTTGGGCGTATTGCTCAAAGCCCAAACGAGCGGCCTGCTCTTTGAGCTGCATTTCCGTGATGCGCTGGCGCAGCGGGTCAAGCTGCCGTTCGAGCTGCAGGCGACGTTCGTCGCTGGCACGCAGTTTGGCGCTCAAGTCGTCATACTGGCTGCGTTTGGCTCCCAGGTCGGCTTCGCGCTCGAGCTTGACAGCCAGCGCGCTTTGCAAGCCGGCCTGTGCCGCCGCATCGCTCAAACGCGAAAGCTCGTCTTTGGCGCGTTGCTCTTCGTCGGCCAGCGAGGCTGCTTGTTGCGCGGCCATCTCAATGGCGCGGGCCAGTTCTTCGCGACGCGAGGCCAGGCTGCGCAGCGCAAATTGCGCCTCTTGCATTTGCCGCTCCAGTGAGCGTTGCTGCTCGCGCGAAGCATTGAGCTGACGCTCGCATTCGATCACACGGTCGTCGAGTTGGGCATGGCGTTCCTGGCTGTCGGCCAGTTGCATGTCCAACTCTTCAAAGCGTGCTTCAGCGGTGACGCGGCGCTCCTGCAACTCATCGAGTTCCACATCGATCTCGCTGAGGTCGGTTTGAATCTGCTCACTGCGGGCGCGGGTCTGTTCGGCCAGTTGCGACAGGCGCAAGACCTCCACTTGCAAGGCATGGCTGCGGCTCTGAGCTTCGGCGGCTTCGCTGCGCGCGGTCACCAGGCGTTGCGCAGCTTCGCTGTAAGCAGACTCAGCGCGCACCAGGGCGCTGCGCGCCTCGTCGCCAATCAAGGCCTGCGCACGAAGCTGTTTGTCCAGGTTTTCAATTTCCTGAGCACGTGCCAGCAGTCCGGCTTGCTCGGAATCCTGCGCGTAAAAGCTCACGCTGTGCTGCGTCACTGCGTGACCGCCTTGCACATAAATCACTTCGCCGGCTTGCAGCTTGCTGCGGCCCGTCAGCGCTTCATCCAGGTTGGCGGCTGTGTAGCTGCCTTGCAGCCAGTCGGCCAGCAAAGCGCTTTGCCCGGCATCGGACAGGCGCAGGTAGTCTGCCAGCGGTTTGAGTCCAGCGGTCCCGGCTCGGGCGGCCGCGCCAGCTGCGGGCGGGGAGTAAAAAGACAGTTTGGCCGGCGGCGCATCGCGACCGTCGGTGCCGGCAAAGCCGCGCACCATGTCCAGGCGGCTGACTTCAAGCGCGCCCAAGCGTTCGCGCAGCGCGGCTTCTAAAGCGTTTTCCCAACCCTGCTCAATGTGTATGCGGCTCCACAGGCCTTGCAGACCCTCCAGGCCATGCTTGCTCAGCCAGGGCTTGAGCTTGCCGTCTGTTTTGACTTTTTCCTGCAATGCTTTGAGCGCCTCAACACGCGCCGACAGGTCGGCCTGGCGGGCTGATTCACTGTTGACGCTTTGCTGCAATTGACGACGCTCATCGTCCAGGCGGGGCACGCTGTCTGTGAGCTCTTGCAGCACCGCCAGGGCCTGGTCCTGGCTGACCTTGGCCGATGCGTACTGCTCATTGAGGTTGACCAGGCGGGATTCGTCCGGAGCGTTCAAAGCATTGCGGTCGGCCAGCAGGCGCTCACGGCGCACACCCAGAGCACGGCTTTGCTCTTCGATGTTGCGCTGGTCAGCCGCCAGAACCTGGATTTGCTGCTGCACCTGCGCCACGCCGCCACGCTGCTCATTGGCCGTGGCTTGTGCGGTACGCAGCGCTTCTTCGAGCGCCGGCAGCCGGCCCGTTTGTTCTTCGGTTTGGGCCGCCAGCAGCTCGGCGTGCTCCTCGGCTTGAACGGCTTGCGCGCTCAGGCTGTCGGTTTCCACAGCGGCGTCGGCCTGGCGCGTTGACCATTGGGCGGCCTGTTCCTTGAGTTGCGCCAGGCGCTGCTCAACGCGCACACGCCCATCGACCACAAAGCGGATTTCAGCCTCCAGGCGCCCGACTTCAGCGCTGGCCTCATACAGCTTGCCCTGGGCTTGGTTGACCTGATCGCCTGCGGCGTAATGCGCCTGCCGCACCGTTTCCAGGTCGGCCTCGATGTGGCGCAAATCAGCCACCCGGCTTTCCAATTCATTGACAGCTTTTTCAGCATCGGCCTGGACCTTGGACTGGTCAGCCTGACTTTCGGCGCGCTTCAAAAACCACAACTGCTGCTGCTTGAGCATGCCGTCGGCTTGCAAGGTCTTGTAGTGCAATGCCACCTCGGCCTGCTTTTCAAGCTTGTCCAGATTGGCATTGAGCTCACGCAAGATGTCTTCGACACGGGTCAGGTTTTCGCGCGTGTCCGACAAACGGTTGGCCGTTTCGCGGCGGCGCTCTTTGTACTTGGACACGCCGGCCGCTTCTTCGAGGAACAGGCGCAACTCTTCGGGCTTGGACTCGATGATGCGGCTGATGGTGCCCTGGCCGATGATGGCGTAAGCGCGTGGTCCAAGACCGGTGCCCAAAAACACGTCCTGCACATCACGCCGGCGCACCGGCTGGTTGTTGATGTAATAACTGGAGGTGCCGTCGCGCGTCAGCACGCGCTTGACGGCGATCTCGCCGAACTGGCCCCACTGACCGCCGGCGCGGTGATCGGCGTTGTCAAACACCAGCTCGACGCTGGACCGGCTGGCCGGCTTGCGGGTGTTGGTTCCGTTGAAGATAACGTCTTGCATGGATTCGCCACGCAATTCAGAGGCCCTGCTCTCGCCCAGCACCCAACGCACCGCGTCCATGATGTTGGACTTACCGCAGCCGTTCGGCCCCACCACGCCCACCAGTTGCCCCGGCAGCACGAAGTTGGTGGGTTCAGCGAATGATTTGAAGCCCGAAAGCTTGATGGAATTAAGACGCACGACCAGCCTAACGAGGATGAAATTGTTGCTGTAACTCGTTGATATTAATTGGTTTTATCCAAAAACTAATATTCCGAATCGCTCTTTTGCGGGGAGCCGCCAAGCCAGCGAATTGGCTAGATTATGACCCGAGGCGCGGGTGCATCACGCGAAACCAGAGCGCCGGAATAGCAGCCAGCGCCAGACAACCGGCATAACCGGTTGGCAGTTGCGGCGTAGGGGCCAGACGCTGCAAACTGGCGTAAGGTTTCCAGGGGTGCATGTGGTGATCTGAATGACGCTGGAGGTTGATCAGCAAGCTGTTGCTGACCAGGTGGTCAGCGTTCCAGGCGTGCATGGCGCCAAAGGCTTCACGCCGCCCGCCGCTGTGGCCGCGCTGCAAGCCATAGTGCTCGATGTAGTTAACGGTTTCCAGCAACCAGACTGCAAAAGCCGCCTGCACCAGCCAGAACAAGAGCAGCGTCGGGCCGGCCCATGCTGCCGCCAGCATCAGCAGCACCTGCACCGCCAAAGACCAGACCAGCGGGCTGCCGGCCCAGGAGCGCTTGAACTGCTCTAGCTGCCGGGACTCCAGCGCCCAGGCGCTGCGCCAGCTGCCCCAGAGCGTGCGCGGCAAAAACCGCCACAGGCTTTCACCCCGGCGCGCGCTCGCCGGGTCGTCCAGCGTGGCGGCACGCGGGTGGTGGCCACGGTAATGTTCGACCATGAAATGCGCGTAGCAGACGCTGCTCATCAGCACCCAGCCCAGAAACCGGTCAATGCGGTGGCGCGAATGGCCTAATTCATGCGCCACGGTGATGCCTTGCGCGCCGGCCACAAAGCCCACCGACAGCGCCAGGCCCAGGGCGACTGGCCAGCTGGAATGCAGGGCGATCCAGGCTGCGCTCAATTGCAAAGCCAGTTGCAGGGGGACATACAGCCGCATCAAAACCACAAAGTACAGCGAGCTGCGCGCCGGCGGCGGCGACAGGCGGCCGCCCGGCAACAAGGCGTCCAGCGCTACCACGCTCAGGTAAAAAGCAGCGGTGCGCCAGGCGCTGGCGTAAGGCTCGCTCCAAACGCCCAGCAGCGTGAACCCGGGTAGCAAAAGCAGGAGCAAAAAGCGCAAATCGCTCATTCGAAAGCCGGGCAGGGCCGCGGTCTGTTCTTGAGCCGGCATCCCAACAGAGTTCATGGTTTCAATGGCCATGACTTGCAGTTTAGGAAATTGCAGCAGCCACCACCACAGGGTTTCCCTCGATAATGCAATGATGAATCCCCTCCTCGCCCGCCTGCAGCCCTATCCCTTTGAGCGGCTGCGCCAACTTCACGCCAAGGTCACGCCCAACCCGACTTTGCGGCCCATCAGCCTGGGCATTGGCGAGCCGCGCCACGCCACGCCAGAACTCATCAAAACCGCGCTGAGCGCCAGCCTGGCCGGTCTGGCCAGCTACCCGGCCACGCTGGGCGAGCCGGCGCTGCGCCAGGCCATGGTGGACTGGGTCGCCCGGCGCTACAGCGTCACGCTGAACCCGGCCACCCAGGTGCTGCCGGTCAACGGCTCACGCGAGGCGCTGTTTGCGCTGACGCAAACCATCGTGGACGCCAGCCGCCCAGGCGCCACGGTGGTCTCACCCAATCCGTTTTATCAAATCTACGAAGGCGCTGCCCTGCTGGCCGGGGCCGAGGTGTTTTATGCCCCCAGCGACCCGGCGCGCAACTTCGGCATCGACTGGGCCGCCGTGCCTGATTCGGTCTGGGCCAACACCCAGTTGCTCATCGTCTGCTCGCCCGGCAACCCGACCGGCGCGGTGATCGAGCTGGCCGAATGGAAGCAGCTGTTTGAGCTGAGTGACCGCCACGGCTTTGTGATTGCCTCCGACGAGTGCTACAGCGAGATTTATTTCCGCCCCGAGCCGCCGCTGGGCAGCCTGCAGGCGGCCACAGCCCTGGGCCGGCATGACTTTAAAAACCTGGTGGCGCTGACCAGCCTGTCCAAACGCAGCAATGTGCCCGGCCTGCGCAGCGGCTTTGTGGCCGGTGACGCAGCCATCATGAAATCCTTTTTGCTCTACCGCACGTACCACGGCAGGGCCATGAGCTCGGTGGTGCAGGCCGCCAGCCGCGCCGCCTGGGACGACGAAGCGCATGTGGTGCTCAACCGCGAGATGTACCGGCAAAAATTTGCCGAGGTCACCCCTTTGCTGGCCGGCGTCATGAAGGTGTCTTTGCCCGATGCCGGTTTTTACCTGTGGGCCGAGATTCCACCGGCTTTTAATGGCTCAGACGAGGAC
>JAIPDA010000055.1 GCA_021737905.1 Rhodoferax sp. | reverse complement strand
TACATGCGGTGCATTGAAGATCTTGGCTTGCTCGATAGCGTATTTATTCTGATTGGTGTGGGGCCCTTACGGTCTGCCCGTGCAGCCGAATGGATGCGCTCCAAACTCCCCGGGGTGCACATCCCAGACGCTATCATCGAGCGAATGATTGGCGCTGCAGACCAATTGACTGAAGGCCGTAGGATTTGTATTGACCTTGTCCAAGAAATCAGGGAGATCAAAGGTGTTGCCGGGGTGCATGTGATGGCCTACCGCCAAGAAGAAGCCGTCGCAGAAATTATTCAAAGATCCGGCGTTCTTGCCGGCCGCCAACCATGGCACCCGGGGCTCAAGCCGGCAGACTAAAGGTCGGTCAGGCTCTGCTTTGAACAATTGGTGGATGACCCCTCTACCAATATTTGCAAAGATTAGCTGACTTCATCAGATGTTTCTGTTCATTTCGCCACACAATTTCTGATGTTTTTAAAACTACCTGGCCGCATTTGGCTTGCATTTCGTCGCTACGCGCCAGGCACTTTGGTTTGTACGGCCATTGCACTGGCGGCAAATTTTCTCTCCGAGCATTTTGGCGGACCCTTGCTGCTTTACGCGCTCTTGTTCGGCCTGTCGTTTCACTTCTTGAATAAACACGCCAGCGTGAAACCTGGCGTTGACTTTTGCGGACGGTCGGTTCTACGCATTGGAGTTGCATTGTTGGGGGCGCGCATTACTGTTGGACAGGTGGTGAATTTAGGGCCTGCGGTTGCAGTTGTTATTTTTTCAGGACTTGTGCTGACTATCCTGTTCGGCGTGTGGGCGGCATCCAGATTAGGTCGTTCGCGCGAAGAGGGCTTGCTGTCCGGTGGTTCGGTGGCCATATGTGGTGCTTCGGCAGCACTGGCTATTTCCGCTGTATTGCCGCAAACCAAAGAAAATCAACGTTTCACCTTACTGGCTATTGTGTCCGTCACGGTTTTATCCACTGTGGCCATGGTGTTGTATCCACTTTTGACGCAATGGCTGGAACTTTCGCAAACGCCTGCAGGCATATTCTTGGGTGGCACCATCCATGATGTCGCGCAAGTTGTGGCGGCTGGCATGATCATCGGCCCGCAAGCCGGTGAAGTCGCCACAGTGGTCAAACTTTTCCGCGTGATGTTACTGGTTCCCGTTGTGATGGTGATTTCCTTTCTTTACCGAAACAGCCAAGACCTGAACGAGGATGATGTCACGATGCCCTTGATCCCGGCATTCTTGATCGCATTCATTGTCATGATGTTGTTGGCGACATCACAGCTTTTGCCATCGCTGTGGGTCGACACAGCGACAGACATTTCACGACTTTGCCTGGTTCTGGCCATTGCAGCCGCTGGCATCAAAACGAGCATTGAGGATCTGTTGAACATGGGCTGGAAACCCTTGGTGCTCTTTGTTGTGGAGACCCTTTTTATTGGTGGCTTTGTCTTGGCTTCGGTTCTTTTATTCAAGCTGGCGATGTGACCTTGCTTCCGTTCAACACGTTCCTTCCTATGGCACCCGGGCGAGCTGTCAACAACTGTATTCAGGCCTGCCGTTCTGACCTGCGGTTTACCCCTCAGCCAGGGTTCCCGACTATGAGGTTTTCGGCGCTTTACCGTTAAGATTCAGCCATGCACAACGACAACAGCACGCTCAGGGATTTGCTGCGGCAATGTAAAACCATCGCCGTGGTGGGTTTGTCGGCAGAGTGGCACCGGCCCAGCTTTTTTGCCGCCAAGTACATGCAGTCGCACGGCTACAAGATCATTCCGGTCAACCCGCGCTACGCCGCCACTGGCCAGCAGATTTTGGGCGAAACGGTGTATGCCAGCTTGCTGGACATACCGCAACCGGTGGACATGGTCGATGTTTTTCGCCGCAGCGAAGACGTGCTGCCGCTGGCCGAAGAAGCCGTTCGCATAGGCGCCAAATGTCTTTGGCAACAACTGGGCGTACACAAACTGGAAGCCGACCAGCTGGTGCGCCAAGCCGGCCTGGCCTCGGTCTACAACCGCTGCGTCAAGATTGAACATGCGCGCCTGTTTGGCGGTCTGAACTGGGTCGGGGTCAACACTGGCGTCATTTCGGCCCGACGCCCTCACTAGTTTTTAAAGTTCAACGCAAAGCACGCCGCCATGTCTGAACGTCAATTCAAACCTGAAACTCTCGCCATCCATGCCGGTCAGATTCCCGATGCCGCCACCGGCGCCCGGGCCCTGCCTATTTACCAGACCACCAGCTTTGTGTTTGACAGCGCCGAGCATGCGGCCTCGCTTTTTAACCTGCAGACATTTGGTAATGTATATTCGCGGCTGAGCAACCCCACAGTGGCGGCGTTTGAAGAGCGTGTGGCCGCCCTGGAGGGCGGGCGGGCTGCGGTGGCCTCGTCGTCAGGCATGGCTGCTGAAACCATGGCGCTGATGACCATTTTGCAGACCGGTGACCACGTGGTGGCGGCCGGTACGCTGTATGGTGGCTCGGTCACCATGCTGGCGGTCAGCCTGGCCAAGTTCGGCATTCAGACCACCTTTGTCGATGCCGCCCGGCCCGAAGCCTTTGCCGCCGCCATGCAGCCCAACACCCGCGCCGTGTTTGCCGAAAGCCTGGGCAACCCCAGCTTGCAGGTGCTCGACATGGCCGCCGTGGCTGAAGTGGCCCACGCGCACGGTGTGCCACTGGTCATCGATAACACCGTGCCCAGCCCCTACTTGTGCAACCCGCTGGCGTTGGGTGCCGACCTTGTCGTTCATTCGGCCACCAAGTACCTGGCCGGCCACGGGACCACGCTGGGTGGCGTGCTGGTTGAAAGCGGCCGTTTTCCCTGGGACAACGGGAAATTTCCGGGTATGACACAGCCTTCGCCGGGCTACCACGGCGTCAAGTTTTACGAGACCTTTGGCGACTTTGCTTTCACCATGCGCTGCCGCATGGAAAGCCTGCGGGTCTTTGGCGCAACGCTCAGCCCCATGAGCGCCTGGCAAATATTGCAAGGCGTCGAGACCTTGCCCCTGCGCATGGAGCGGCACTGCAGCAACGCCCTGGGCGTGGCGCGTTTTCTGCAAGCGGACCCGCGCGTGGCCTGGGTCAATTACCCCGGCCTGCCCGACCACCCCCAACATGCACTGCTGATGCGGCAGATGCGCGGCGCTTCAGGCCTGCTGGCCTTCGGCCTGAAGGGCGGGCTGGAGGCGGGCATCCGGTTCATCGAATCGGCGCAGTTCATGAGCCATCTGGTCAACATCGGCGACACCCGCACACTGATCAGCCACCCGGCCAGCACCACGCACCGCCAGCTCGATGCGCAGCAACAAGTGGCCGCCGGCGTCGGGCCTGACATGATTCGCATCTCTGTGGGTCTGGAACATCTCGACGATATTCTGTGGGACATCGACCAGGCCCTGACCACCGCCAACCGTTCCTGAGACATAGGCAGCCCCCTGGACTTGCGCATGACCATTTACGATCAGCAGCTGGACAAGAACCCCGCCAACTTTGTAGCCCTGTCGCCCGTCAGCTTTGTCGAGCGCAGCGCCGAAGTGTTTGGCGACCTGCCGGCCGTGGTCCATGGTCAGCGCCGCTACACCTGGGCGCAAACGCGCGAGCGTTCCGCGCGCCTGGCCGCAGCGCTGAAAGCGCACGGGATCAGCCGTGGTCAAACGGTCAGCACCATGCTGGCCAACACGCCCGAGATGGTCGAAGCCCACTACGCGGTGCCGGCACTCGGTGCGGTGCTCAACACCCTGAACACCCGTCTTGACGCCGCCTTGCTGGCCTGGCAGCTGAACCACTGCGAGTCCGAGGTGCTGATCACCGACCGCGAGTTCTCACCCGTGATCGCACAGGCGCTGCAGATACTGCGTGAGCAGCACGGCCGAACGCTGCTGGTCATCGACGTCTGCGACAGCGAATTCAATGGTCCGGGCGAGCGCGTTGGCGCCCATGACTACGAGGCCTGGTTGGCCAGCCACGACCCGCTGGCCAGACTCGACGGACCGGCTGACGAATGGGACGCGATTGCCGTGAGCTACACCAGCGGCACCACGGGCGATCCCAAGGGCGTGGTCACGCACCACCGGGGCGCATATCTCAACGCCGTCAGCAATGCCGCCACCTGGACCATGCCGCATTTCCCGCGCTACCTGTGGACCTTGCCCATGTTCCACTGCAACGGCTGGTGCTTTCCGTGGACGGTGGCCATGCTGGCGGGCACGCATGTCTGCCTGCGCAAGTCCGATGCCCAGTCCATCCTGGAGGCGATGCGCACCCACGCGGTTGACCACTACTGCGCCGCGCCCATCGTGCACAGCCTGATTTACAACGCTCCAGCAGCCATGCGCGAAGGCATTCCGCCGGGCGTGCGCGGCATGGTGGCTGGGGCTGCGCCGCCGGCCGCCATGATCGAGGGCATGGCCGGCATCGGCTTTGCCATCACCCACGTTTACGGCCTGACCGAAGTCTATGGCCCGGCGTCCGTGGCCGTGCAGCGCCCCACCTGGGCCGCCGAAAGCCTGTCCGAACAAACCCGGCTCAACGGCCGTCAGGGCGTGCGCTACCCCCTGCAGGAGGGCATGACCGTGATGGACCCGCTGAGCATGGCCGAATGCCCGGCCGACGGACAGACCATGGGCGAGATCATGTTCAGGGGCAACATCGTGATGAAGGGCTACCTGAAAAACCCGGGCGCCACGGCTGCCGCCTTTGCCGGGGGCTGGTTTCACACCGGTGACCTGGCGGTGATGGAGCCCGACCGTTACGTCAAGATCAAAGACCGCAGCAAGGACATCATCATTTCGGGCGGCGAGAACATCAGCTCGCTCGAAGTCGAAGACGCGCTGTACCGGCACCCTGCCGTGCTGGCCTGCGCCGTGGTGGCCAAGCCAGATGACAAATGGGGCGAGACCCCGCTGGCCTATGTCGAGACGCGGGCCGGCAGCAGCGTCACGGCAGCCGATCTGGTGGCCCACTGCCGGCAATGGCTGGCCGGCTACAAAGTGCCCAAAGACATACGCTTTGAGAACATACCCAAAACATCCACCGGGAAGATTCAGAAGTTCCAGCTGCGCGAGCGCGCACGCGCGGATGCCGCCACACCATCAACGCCCACAAAATCCTGAGGTCATCACCATGCCCAACACCCCACTCGACCCCGTACTGCTGCGCAGCGACGACGCCCGCGGCGTGACCACCCTCACGCTGAACCGACCGTTGGCCTTCAACGCCCTCAATGAAGCGCTGTTGAGCGCCCTGCAAAAAGAGCTTGACCAATTGGCCACCGAACCCGCGTTGCGCGTGCTGGTCGTTGCAGCGAACGGGCGCGCATTTTGCGCCGGCCATGACCTCAAGGAAATGCGCGCCGAACCCGCGCTGGGCTACTACCAGCAACTGTTTGCCCAGTGCGGCCGCATGATGATGAGCTTGCAACGTCTGCCGGTGCCCGTGATCGCCAAAGTGCAAGGCATGGCAACGGCCGCCGGCTGCCAACTGGTGGCGCAGTGTGACCTGGCGGTCGCTGCATCCGACGCACGCTTTGCGGTCAGCGGCGTCAACCTAGGCTTGTTTTGCGCCACCCCCAGCGTGGCGCTGTCGCGCAACCTGTCACGCAAAGCTGCCTTTGAGATGCTGGTCACCGGGGACTTCATCAATGCGCAAGAAGCCCTGAGCAAAGGCCTGATCAACCGGGTGGCTGACCCGGCGCAACTGGACGAAGCCGTCGAGTCCCTGGTCTCGCGCATTTTGAGCAAACCGCGGCTGCCCATTGAGATGGGCAAGCAGCTTTTTTACCGCCAGCTAGAGACCGGCATGCAAGCCGCTTATGACGATGCCGCGCAGAGCATGGCCTGCAACATGATGGACGACTCAGCGCTGGAGGGTGTTCAAGCCTTCATCGAAAAACGCCAGCCGCGCTGGTGAATACAGGGCCGGCTTGTCAGCCGACCCACTTGCGCGCGTTGCGCCAGATTTGCATCCACGGGCTGAACTCGTCCACCTTGCCGGCAGTCCAGCTCATCTGCACGTTGCGAAACACCCGCTCGGGGTGCGGCATCATGGCCGTGAAGCGGCCGTCGGCCGTGGTCACGGCTGTCAGGCCGCCAGGGCTGCCGTTGGGATTGGCCGGGTAGGCCTCGGTGGGCTGGCCCAGGTGGTCTGTAAATCGCATGGCGGCAATGGCTTTGGCGGCATTGCCGCGGCGCGCAAAATTAGCATAACCCTCGCCGTGGGCCACCGCAATCGGCAGGCGCGCACCGGCCATGTCTTTGAAAAACAAGCTCGGCGAGTCCAGCACCTCGATCTGGCCCAGGCGCGCCTCAAAGCGCTCACTGAGGTTGGTGGTAAAGCGCGGCCAGGCTTCAGCGCCGGGGATGATGCTGGCCAGCTCGGCAAACATCTGACAGCCGTTGCAAACGCCCAGGGCGAAGGTGTCGGTGCGTGCAAAAAAGACTTTGAACTGCTCGGCCAGCAGTGGGTTGAACATGATCGAGCGGGCCCAGCCTATGCCCGCACCCAGCGTGTCGCCGTAGCTGAAACCGCCGCAAGCGACCACGCCAATGAAATCCTGCAAGTGCGCGCGGCCGCTTTGCAAATCGGTCATGTGAACGTCGCAGGCTTCAAAGCCGGCCAGCGTGAAGGCGTAAGCCATCTCCACATGCGAGTTCACGCCCTGCTCACGCAGGATGGCTACGCGCGGGCGGAACAGGGCCAGTGCGGGGGCTCCGTCAAAAGTAGTGGCTTGGGGGAAGGTCTTGGGCAGCCACACGTGCAAGCCGGTGTTTTGCGGATCGCCGACGCTCGCATGCTCAGCGTCAGCGCCTTGCGGGTTGTCGCGCTGCTGGCAGATTTTCCAGCTGACAGCGTCCCACACCTGATGCAGGTCCTGCAATGACGCGCTGAACACGGCCTTGGTGTCGCGCCAAATTTGAATTTGTCCTTTGCCGACATCCAGCGCTGCATGCTGCGGCCGGGTCTTGCCGACAAAGTGGCTGAAAGCGGCCAGGGAGTGTTCACGCAAAAGCTGCATGACATCATTGCGAACCGCGGTGCGCACCTGGATCACAGCACCCAGCTCTTCATTGAACAGCGCCTTGAGCGTGAGTTCATCGCGGCGCGCACTGACCTGGCTTGCCCAGTTTTTGCTGTCGCCGGTGTCCATTCGGCTGTCGGAAATGCCATCGCCTTCGACCAGCAGCATGTCGATGTTGAGCGACACGCCGACCTGACCGGCAAAAGCCATCTCACAAGCCGCAGCCAGCAGGCCGCCGTCACTGCGGTCGTGGTAAGCCAGTATGTCACCCTTGGCACGCAGCGCGTTGACCGCCTTGACCAGGTTCACCAGGTCCTGCGGGTCATCCAGGTCGGGTACCGCGCCCTCCCCCTTGTCCAGGGTCTGCGCCAGGATAGAGCCGCCCATGCGGCACCGGCCCTTGCCCAGGTCAATCAAAATCAGCGTGCTGTCAGCTTCTTCGGCGTTGAGCTGCGGTGTCAGCGTGCCGCGCACATCGGCCAAGGTGGCAAAAGCGCTCACGATCAGGGAAACCGGCGAGGTGACTTTTTTAGCCTCGGCGCCCTCAGTCCAGACCGTGCGCATCGACAGCGAATCTTTACCAACCGGAATCGACACGCCCAGGGCCGGGCACAGTTCCATGCCCACCGCTTTCACGGCCTCGTAAAGAGCAGCGTCCTGGCCGGGCTCGCCACAAGCGGCCATCCAATTGGCCGACAGTTTGACGCGGGGCAGCTCAATCGGCGCGGCCAGCAAGTTGGTGATGGCTTCGGCCACGGCCATGCGGGCCGAGGCAGCGGCGTTGGTCGTGGCCAGCGGCGTGCGCTCGCCCATGCTCATGGCCTCACCGGCAAAGCCCCGGTAGTCGGCCAGCGTCACAGCGCAGTCGGCCACCGGCACTTGCCACGGGCCGACCATCTGGTCGCGGTGCGTGAGGCCGCCCACGGTGCGGTCGCCGATGGTGATGAGAAAACGTTTGGACGCCACCGTCGGGTGGCTGAGCACATGGATCACGCTTTGCTGCAGGTCCACGCCGGTCAGGTCCAGCGGCTTGACCGGCCTGGGAACACTCTTGACGTCGCGGTGCATCTTGGGCGGTTTGCCCAACAAAACATTCATGGGCATCTGGACGGGAGCCCCCACGCTCGGCACTTCGTGTACTTCGCTGCCCCCCGGGGGGGCCGCTGCGCCTGGCTTGGATGAAGAATCTGCGCCACCGTCCATCACGACCAGATCCCGCTCCTCAGTCGCCACGCCAATCACTGCAAACGGGCAGCGCTCGCGCTCGCAGAAAGCTTTAAATTGCGTCAAGGACTCTGGCGCAATCGCCATGACATAGCGTTCCTGGCTTTCGTTGCTCCAAATTTCCTTGGGGCTCAGGCCGCTTTCTTCCAGCGGCACGGCGCGCAGGTCAAAACGAGCACCGCGGCCGGCGTCGTTCACCAACTCGGGAAAGGCGTTGGACAAGCCGCCCGCGCCCACGTCGTGAATCGCCAGAATCGGGTTGGCGGCACCCAATTGCGCGCACTGGTTAATCACCTCTTGCGCACGGCGCTCGATCTCTGGGTTGCCGCGCTGCACAGAATCAAAGTCGAGCTCTGCCGCGTTGGCGCCCGAGGCCATGGAGCTGGCAGCACTGCCGCCCATGCCGATGCGCATACCGGGGCCGCCCAGTTGAATCAGCAAAGTACCGGCCGGAAACAAGATTTTTCTTGTCAAGGCAGCGTCAATGGTGCCCAGGCCGCCGGCGATCATGATGGGCTTGTGATAGCCCCAGCGCTGGCCGTCCACGGTCTGCTCGTACTCGCGAAAGTAACCCGCCAGGTTGGGCCGGCCGAACTCATTGTTGAAGGCCGCGCCGCCCAACGGGCCTTCGGTCATGATCTGCAGGGCGCTGGCGATGTGGCCGGGCTTGCCGAATGCATCGTCAAACAGCCTCGAGACGGTGAAGCCAGTCAGGCCGGCCTTGGGCTTGGAGCCGCGGCCGGTGGCGCCTTCGTCGCGAATCTCGCCGCCCGCGCCTGTCGAGGCACCCGGAAAAGGGGAAATCGCTGTGGGGTGGTTGTGGGTCTCCACCTTCATCAGCACATGGGTCAGCACGTCAGCGCGGGCGCTGTAGCTCTGGAGTGAAGCGTTCTTGTCAGAGCCGGCAAAAAAGCGCTCCAGCTTGCCGCCTTCCATCACCGAGGCGTTGTCTGAGTACGCCACCACCGTGTGCTGCGGGTGAAGCTGCTCGGTGTTGCGGATCATGCCAAACAGGCTCTTGTCCTGCAGCACGCCGTCAATCGTGAACTCGGCGTTGAATATCTTGTGGCGGCAGTGCTCGCTGTTGGCCTGCGCGAACATCATCAATTCCACATCGGTCGGGTTGCGCTGAAGGCCGGTGAAAGCCTGCACCAGGTAGTCCAACTCGTCGTCGGCCAGCGCCAGACCAAAAGCGGCATTGGCTTGCGCCAGCGCCTGGCGACCGCCGCCCAGTACATCAATGGCCTGCAGAGGGGCTGCACGGAGTTCGGCAAACAAGCCGGCGGCTTGCGCGCGCTCGGTCATGATGCTTTCGGTCATGCGGTCATGCAGCAAGTCGCTGATTTGCGCGCGTTGTTCCAGGCTCAGATAAGTTTTTCCCAGCAAGCCGGGCTTGATCAGCAGCGCGTACTCGGTGATGCGCTCAATGCGCTTGACCGCTAAGCCGCAACTGTGGGCAATGTCCGTGGCCTTGGAGGCCCAGGGCGAGACCGTTCCGAGACGCGGGGAGACGGTGAAAAAAGTAGCACTTGCCGGGTTCGCCGGCCACTGGCGAGAGGGCTCGCCATAGTTGAGCAGCGCCTCCAACTGGGCTTCCAGGGTGTCATCGGGCGGAGCTTCGGTGGCCACCAGATGCACGAAACGGGCACTGACGCCACTGATCTTGTCTGAAATCGCCTGCAGTCTAGGGAGCAGTTGCCGGGCGCGAAACTCGCTGAGGGCGTTGATACCCCGGGGTTCCCCCTCAAAAGTCGTCAGATGCAGGGTCACGGTGGCAGTGGCTTTGTAGTTATTGGAGCAGCCTGTTGCTGAATCCTGGGTTGGGGGCCGCTCCAGCCCTAAAGTCAGGCAGCGCTGCGCGGAGAAACTTGATTTTATCAGTCCGTATCTCCGCAAAGGCCGGGGCCCGTGTCTGGCCGCACGCAGACATGAGCCAGGTGGGATAATGTCGGCCATGAGTACTACCTACAAAGATGCTGCGGGCATTCAAGGCATGCGCGTAGCAGGCAAACTGGCCTCCGAGGTGCTGGATTACCTGACACCTTTCGTCAAGCCGGGCATCACCACCAACGAAATTGACCGGCTGGCGCATGACTACATGACGCAGGTGCAAAAAACCATTCCGGCCACGCTGGGTTACCAGCCTCCGGGCTACGGCGCTTACCCTAAATCGCTTTGCACTTCGGTCAATCACCAGGTTTGTCACGGCATTCCGAACGACAAAGCGCTGAAAAAAGGCGACATCGTCAACATTGACGTGACCGTCATCAAGGACGGCTGGCACGGTGACACCAGCCGCATGTATTTGGTGGGCGAGGCTTCAATTGCGGCCAAGCGCCTGTGCCACATCACCTACGAAGCCATGTGGCAAGGCATCATGCGCGTCAAGCCCGGGGTTCGGCTTGGTGACATCGGTCATGCCATTCAAACCTTTGCTGAAAAGCAGGGGTTTTCAATCGTGCGTGAATTTTGCGGCCACGGCATTGGCCAGAAGTTTCATGAAGAGCCTCAGGTGCTGCACTACGGCCGCCCCGGCACGCTCGATGAGCTCAAGCCCGGCATGACCTTCACCATCGAGCCCATGATCAACGCCGGCAAACGCGAGATCAAAGACGGCCCTGAAAAAGACGGTTGGAGCATCGTCACCCGTGACCACTCCCTGTCTGCTCAATGGGAACACACCGTTTTGGTCACTGAACAGGGCTACGAGGTACTGACCCTGTCAGCCGGCAGTCCGGCGATTCCGGCTTTTGTCCCAGCCCATGCCCAAAGCCGCTCGGCAGAGACGACCGGCGCCTGAATCTGCCCCTGCATGCAAGCATCCAGCCCCAGCGTAGAAACCACTTCGCCGGTGACAGCCGCAGAGCTGGCGCACTGGCGTGAGCATTACCGCAGCGGCAAAACCGATTTGCTGGCATCCCTGGCACAAAGCGGCGCTTCCACGCGTGGCATCCGTTCACGATTGCAAGCCTTAGCGCGTCACACCGACAAAACTTTGCAACAGCTCTGGGTGCGCGCCGGCTTTCCAGAATCATGCAGCCTGGTGGCCGTCGGTGGCTACGGCCGGGGGGAGTTGTTTCCTTATTCCGATGTAGATGTGCTGCTGCTGCTGCCCGATGGCACCCTGATCGACGCACCATTGGCAGATTCCAGCCTCAAAGTACGCATCGAAAACTTCATCGGCAGCTGCTGGGACACGGGCCTGGAAATCGGCTCCAGTGTTCGCACAGAAAGTGAATGTCTGCACGAGGCGGGCAAAGATGTGACCGTGCAAACATCGGTGCTGGAGGCGCGCTGGCTGGCCGGCTCGAAAGCCAATTTTCTCAGCCTGCAAGCCCGGCTTGAAAAAGCCATGGACCCCAAGGCTTTTTTTGTGGCCAAGTCACTGGAGCTGCGGCAGCGCCACAACAAGTTTGAAGACACGCCCTACGCGCTCGAGCCCAACTGCAAAGAATCCCCCGGCGGCCTGCGTGACTTGCAAGTCGTGTTGTGGGTGGCGCGGGCCGCTGGATTGGGCAAGTCCTGGGAAGAGCTGGCACGCAACGGACTGGCGACAGCCTTTGAGGTGCGGCAGATCAAGGCCAACGAGGCTTTGCTTAGCCTCATTCGGGCCCGCCTGCACATGTTGGCCGACCGGCGTGAAGACCGGCTGGTG
>JAIPDA010000054.1 GCA_021737905.1 Rhodoferax sp. | reverse complement strand
GCTGTTCGGCAGGCCCGCAGCGCGCAGCATGTTGTCCAGCAGCTTGCCTGTGTCCCCGGCCAAAGGATCGGCCGCAGCGCTGTCGGCCGGCGTTTCAATCAGCAGCAGCCAGCGCGCCGAAGCGCCGGCTGCGGGTTCGTACACGGCGCGTGCAGCGCCCAGAGTCCACACACTGCCGGTCGCACTGGGCGCACCCTGCGCAGTGCCCCCGCTTGGGGCCGTTACAACGGAAGGTGTGGGTGCTGGCGGAGGTGCGGCCGGTCGCACATCAGCCGCGTGGGGCGGGGCGGCTGCTTCTGAGGCTGCGCCGGGTGGCTGCCACAGGCGTATGCCCATTTCGCGCAGCATGGCGCGCTGGCGTTTGTCCAGCTCCAGGCTCATGCGCTGGCTTTCTGCGGGCGGGATGCTGCGCGGGCTGTCATGCGGGGCTCAAGGGTTTGCTCATCACCACCGCATCTTCACGCTGGAAGGCGCTGAGCGGGTAGTAGTTGCGGCGTGTGCCAACCTGGTGAAAGCCGTAGTGTTCGTAGACCTGTTGTGCATGGGTGTTGCTGATGCGCACCTCCAGCCACAGCCATTGGGCGTTTTGACCTCTTGACCACAGGCACAGTGCGTCCAGCATCAAACGGGCAAAGCCCTGGCCCTGGTAAGCCTTGGCCACTGTGATGTTGAGCAGGTGCACTTCGTCAACGCCTTTCATGGCCACAAAGTAGCCTATCAGCTCGCTCTGCCCCGGCGTTACACCGGCCAGCAGCATCTGCGCCGGGTAGCCGGCTTGCAGCGAGTCGGCGAAGTTGCCTTCTAACCAGGGGTGGGCGTAAATACTTTTTTCGATGCGCGCGACTTTGTCCAACCAGGGCGCGGTCATGGTTTCGAGTCGCACTGAAGGAAGCTGGGGCAGTGCACTCATGGCGAATTATTGGGCAGCGGCCAGGGCCGCGCGTTGAACCTGGGCGCGTTCATCGGTGGTTTGGGCCACTTTGTCGCGCACATAAAGCGGCAAAGCCTGCTCGGGCGGGCGGGCCGCGCCGGCGGCCATCAGCGCGGGTGCCAGCCGCAGCATCGCGGCGGCCGTGGGCAAGGCGGGTAGAACTGTGCAGCCGGCTGGCAAAGCGGGCAGCCGGTCGGCATAGACCTCGAACACATTGCCTGTCAGCAGCCGGCTTGGGTCGCTCAGCCAAGCTTCTGCAAGGCCTTGCGGCGGCACCAGTGTGCAGGGCGCAAGCGGCTGGTAGTCGCTACCGTTCAAGCAGAAGTGCTGCACATAGATTTCGTTCATGCGCGCATCGAGCATGGCGCTCAGTTGCTGCGGTAGCGCGGTCTGCGGATGCATCTTGAGCCACGCAAAGCGTGCTTCTTCGGCCAGCGCTGCCAAAGTGTCTACCGGCAGCACCGGCACACCCGCTCCCAGCGCCAGGCCCTGGGCCACGGCGCAAGCTGTGCGCAGGCCGGTGAAAGAGCCGGGGCCCCGGCCGAAGGCGATGGCGTCGAGTTGGTTCAGGCGCAGGCCGGCGACATCGAGCATCTGCATCAGGGCCGGGATCAAGGTGGTGGAGGTCAGCGCTGCACCGGCTGACTCGTGCTGCCACAGGCGCTCACCATCGCACACCGCGATTGACATGCGCTCGGTGCTGGTGTCAAACGCCAGCCAGCGGCCCGTGGCTGCGCCAGCCCCGGTGGGTGCTGTATCTGCCATAAAGGGGACGGCGCTGTGCATGCGGGGATTATCCGGTCAAGACAGCCGCGATAATCCGGCCATGTTTTTTGCACTTCCACAGCGACCCTGGGCTCACCCTCTGAAGCGGTGCCGGACGCTGTGGGCCGTGGCAGCGCTGGCACTGCTGGCCGGCGCCGCCGGCGCCAATCCATCCCCCCGGGCTGCCAAGCCGCGTTGGCCGGCAGCCGTTGACAAAGCGTTGGCCCAGGCCCAGGTGCCGGCCAGTGCTGTCGCCCTGCTGGTGGTCGATGTCAGCGGCCAGCGTGCGCCGCGTTTAAGCCACCGCGCCAGTGAGGTCATGAACCCGGCCTCGACCATCAAACTGGTGACCACCTACGCCGCGCTGGATGCGCTGGGCCCGGACTTTCGCTGGCAGACGCGCGTCATCATGGACGGCCGCATCAATGACGGTCTGCTCGAGGGCAACATGGTGGTGCGTGGCGGCGGCGACCCCAAACTTGTGGTGGAACGTCTGCAGGCGCTGATCGGCCATGTTCACAGCAGCGGCGTGCGGGCCATCAAAGGCGACATCGTGCTGGACCGCAGCGCCTTCAGCGATGCCAAGGCCGATGCCGCCGCCTTTGACGGTGAGCCACTGCGGCCGTACAACACGCAGCCCGATGCGCTGCTGATCAATTTCAAGTCCCTGGTCATGACCTTCACGCCCGACCCCGCACTGGGCCGGGCCCTGGTGCGTGCAGAGCCGCCGCTGGCCGGCGTGCAGGTCGATGCCAGCGTGCCACTGCTGCGGGGGGCGCGTTGCGCTGACTGGCGCGGTGATCTGCGCGCCAGCATCGATAACCCGACGCAGGTCAAATTTGCCGGCACTTACGCCAGTGGCTGCGGCGAGCTGGTCTGGCCCAGCGCTTACGCCGAGCCGGCCAGCTACGCAGCGCGCGCCATCGAGGGCTCTTGGCGACAGCTCGGCGGCGCGCTGACCGGCCGTGTGCGCGAAGCCACCAGCGCGGAGTTGGCCATGCTGCGCAGCCGCGGCACTTTGTCGGGCAAGACGGCACCGCTGCGCCTGGACTCGCCCTCATTGCCGCTGCTGGACATCGTGCGGGACGTGAACCAGTTTTCAAATAACGTGATGGCCCAGCACCTTTTTTTGAGTTTGGGCCTGTTCGGCCAACTTGCAGCCACACCGGCCGGCACGCTGGAGGCGGGTCGTGAAGCACTGCAAGCCTGGTGGCGAAAAACCTTGCCGGCAGCGACGGCCCCCGTGATGGACAACGGCTCCGGCCTGAGCCGTATTGAGCGCATCAGCGCCAGCAGCCTGGCAGCGCTGCTGCAGCACGCAGCGCAAAGCCCTTTGGCTTCGACGCTGGCTGAATCGCTGCCCGTGGTGGGCGCTGACGGCCGGTTGCGCGAGCGCGCCCCGGGCGCAGCCGGACGTGCTCAAATCAAGACCGGTTCGTTGCGAGACGTCAGTGCCGTGGCCGGCTACGCTGACGGCAAAAGCGGCAAGCGCTATGTGGTCATCGGCATGATCAACCACCCCAACGCCAGCGCAGCCCGCCCCGCGCTGGACCGACTCATTGAATGGACTGTACTGGACCGCCCCTGATGCTGAACCTCTCACCCGCCGCCTACGAGCTGATCGGTTATGCCGCCGCTGTGCTGACCACTTTGAGCTTTGCGCCGCAAGCCTGGCACACCTACCGGAGCAAAGACGTCAGCGGTATTTCGCTGGGCATGTACAGCGTGCTGACGACCGGCATTGTTTGCTGGCTGGTGTACGGATTTAATCTGGGTACCATGCCACTGATTCTTGCCAACGCGGTCACCCTGGTGCTGGCGCTGGCTATTTTGGTGATGAAGCTGGTCTACAGCCGGCCGGCGCAACTACCCCAGGCTAAACCATGATTCCACTTTCCGTCCTCGACCTGGCCCCGATTGCCCAAGGCAGCGATGCTGCGCAGTCGTTTCGCAACACGCTGAGCCTGGCGCAACTCGCCGAGCGCTGCGGTTTCAAGCGCTACTGGCTGGCCGAGCACCACGGTATGCCCGGCATCTCCAGCGCAGCCACCTCGGTGTTGATGGCCCATGTGGCGGGCGGCACGCGCAGCATTCGCGTGGGCGCCGGCGGCATCATGCTGCCCAACCATTCGCCGCTGGTGATTGCCGAGCAGTTCGGCACGCTCGAGTCGCTGTTTCCGGGCCGCATTGACCTGGGGCTGGGCCGCGCGCCGGGTTCTGACCAGATCACCGCCCGCGCCCTGCGCCGCAACCTGGCGTCAGATTCGGACGACTTCCCGCAAGATGTGATGGAGTTGATGGACTATTTTTCTGACGAGCCACGCCAGCCGGTGCGTGCTGTGCCGGGCACGGGGCTGAAAGTGCCGATGTGGATACTCGGCTCCAGCTTGTTCGGCGCGCAGCTGGCCGCGCACCTGGGCCTGCCTTTTGCGTTTGCATCGCACTTTGCACCCGCGCAAATGATGCAGGCCATCGAGATTTACCGCGCGCGTTTTCAGCCCTCAGCGCGGCTGGCCAAGCCCTACGTGATGCTCGGCTTCAATGTGTTTGCCGCCGACACCGATGAAGAAGCGCGTGTGCTGGTGACCTCGCAGCAGCAGGCATTCATCAACCTGCGCAGCGGACGACCTGCCAAGTTACCGCCGCCGCGTGCTGATTATTTACAGCACATCGGCCCGCAAGAGCATGCGCTGCTGGACAGCGTGCGCCAAAGCTACGCGATCGGCTCACCCGACACCGTGCGGCGCGAGATGAACGCTTTTATCGATCGCACAGGCGCAGACGAGTTGATGATCGCCGGCCAGATCTTTGAGCACACGGCACGGCTGCGCTCTTACGAGATCACGGCAGAAGTGGCGCAGGCCCCTGCGCTGGAAGTCGTTTGAAACTGGGCGCAGGGCGCAGGGGATGGATTCCTGCCCCGATCAGGTCGAGGGCAGGCTCTGCGGAGGAATGACCCTTTCCTTCGTCATCCTCGCGTAGGCGGGGATCCATCTGCTGCTGCCCGATTCAGGCGGTCGCGCACGCCGTCCCATTCGGGGGCATCCGGCGGTATTTGCACCCAGATCTCTGAGACGGCCGTGGCATCAAGTTCACGCAGCACTGCAAAAAGCTGCTGCGCCGCCAAAGCTGCATCTTCAGGCATGCGCTTGTGCAGGATGTTGGTGTTCATGCGCAGCGGACTGCGTGCGTAAACAGCAACTGTGCCAGTGCGCGCAGCTGGGCCCTTAGCTTTGGAGTCCAGCGTGTCGAGCCCCGTTTGCAGCCCCTTGGCATCCATCAGCCGCACGCGGGCGTTCGGTGCGTAGTGCGATTCGAGCATGCCCGACGCGCGCGGTGCGGCCACTGCCGACCGTGCGTCTTTGTCCAGCACGGGCTGGCCGCAAGCGGCTTCCAGTTGCGCGCACGTCAACACGCCAGGGCGCAGCAGCACGGGTTGGCCGCGGGTGCAATCGACGATGGTTGACTCGATGCCGACGGTGCACGGCCCGCCGTCGAGCACCAGCAAATCTTCACCTAGCTCTTCCTGAACATGCTGCGCAGTGGTCGGGCTGACACGGCCAAAGCGGTTGGCGCTGGGGCCGGCCAGGCCGGTGCCGCAGGCTTGCAGCAGCGCCAGCGCCACCGGGTGCGCGGGGCAGCGCAGGCCGATCGAATGCTGCCCGCCGGCGGCAGCGGCCGCCACGCCGTCGCGGCGCGGCAAAATCAAAGTCAGCGGCCCGGGCCAGAAGGCCGCCATCAGTCTCGCGGCAAAGTCCGGCACCTCGCTCGCGTAGTCGGCCACTTGCGCGGCGCTGGCCACGTGCACGATCAGCGGATGGTCAGACGGCCGGCCCTTGGCGGCAAAGATCAGCGCCACGGCGGCGTCGTTCGACGCATCGGCGCCCAGGCCGTACACCGTTTCGGTCGGAAAGCCGACCAGCTCACCGGCGCGAATGCGCTGGGCCGCTTCGGCGATTGCCGCAGGGTCGCTGCCGGGACGAATCATTCAAAGGCCTTCCGGGCCGGGTAAGCCGGGCAAGCCAAGCAGGCCGGCAGCAGCACGCGCACTGGCTTGCACGCCGGCCAGGTCGGCGCCGGTGAGGGTCAGGTGGCCCATCTTGCGGCCGCGGCGCGCTTCGGTCTTGCCGTAGAGGTGTAAATGCGCGCCGGGCAAGCCGAGTACGGCGCACCAGTCGGGCGTGCGCTCGCGGCCGCTGGCGTCAAACCAGATGTCGCCCAGCAGGTTGAGCATGATGGCCGGTGAATGCTGGCGCGGCTGCGGTAGCGGCAGGCCGGCCATGGCATGCACCTGCAGGTCGAACTGCGACACATCGCAAGCGTTCAGGGTGTAGTGGCCGCTGTTGTGCGGGCGGGGTGCCATTTCATTGACGACCAGCATGTCTTGCCCGTCTGCACCCGTCACCACAAAAAACTCCACGCACATCAGGCCCACGTAGCCGATCTGCGCGGCAATCGCTTCGGTGGCGGCGCGCGCGCGGGCCGCCAGCGCGGGCGGCAGGCAGCCTTCGTAGGCATGCGTCACGGCCAGAATGCCGTCCACATGCACATTGCGCTGCGGCGCAAAGCTCACCACCTGGCCGTCCCGTCCACGCGCCACCAGCACCGACAACTCGGCTTGGAGTGGCAACATTTTTTCGAGCACGCAAGGCACCTGCTTCAGGTCACTCCAGGCGGCAGCCAGTTCGGCGGCAGTCTTCACGCGCACCTGGCCCTTGCCGTCGTAGCCCATGCGCGCCGTTTTCAAAATGCCGGGCAGCAGCGTGGCCGGCACGGCCGCCAGTTGCGCTTGCGTTTGCAGCACCGCATAAGGCGCGCAAGCCACGCCGGAGGCCGCAGCGCAGGCGCTGAAATGGGCTTTTTCCTGCAGCCGGTCTTGCGCAATGGCCACGGCCGCAGCGCCGGGCGCCACTGGCCTGGTGAGAGCCAACTGCGCCAGCGCGTCAGCCGGCACGTTTTCAAATTCGGTGGTGACAGCGGCGCACAGCGCGGCCAGTTGGGCCAGGCCGGCAGGGTCGCTGTAGCCGGTCTGAATGTGGTGGTGGCTGACCAGCCCGGCCGGGCTTTGCGGGTCGGCGTCGAGCACGGCGGTGAAGTAGCCCAGGCGCTGCGCGGCATGCACAAACATGCGGCCCAACTGGCCGCCGCCCATCACGCCCAGCGTCGCGCCCGGCAAAATCGGTGAATCGGGTGACGCCGGTCCGCTCATAGCGGCGGCAGTGTCATGGCAGCGGCAGCGGCGGTTTGCTCGGCGCGAAACGCTTGCAGCCGCGCCGCCAGCGCCGCGTCATGCAGCGCCAGTTGGGCCACGGCAAACAGCGCCGCATTGGCCGCACCGGCGTTGCCGATGGCGAAGGTGGCCACCGGAATGCCCTTGGGCATTTGCACGATGCTGTGCAAAGAGTCCACACCTTGCAAATGTTTGCTGGCCACCGGCACGCCCAGCACCGGCACGCAGGTTTTGGCCGCCAGCATGCCCGGCAGGTGCGCCGCACCGCCGGCCCCCGCAATGATGGCTTGCAGGCCGCGACCGGCGGCTGCTTCTGCATAGGCAAACAAGGCGTCGGGCATGCGGTGCGCCGAGACCACACGCGCTTCGTAAACCACACCAAAGTGCTGCAGGATCTGCACCGCGTGCTGCATGGTCTCCCAGTCGCTGTTCGAGCCCATCACCACGCCCACTGAAACGCGGGCGCCGGGCGCGGCAGTGTGGGCAGGGAAGGCGGTTGAAGGGACGGAAGTGGAGGTCATGTGAGCCTTGAAGGCCGTGCGGCCGGTCAGCGGGGAAAGGCATGATTTTAAGCCGGCATGCTATCGTTTTGACTTTGGCGCCAGCCGGCGTTGTTCAACCCTTACTTTTGCCCTTTCCATGATTGATGTCACGATTGCGAATTTTGAACAGGAAGTCATCGCCGCTTCCATGACCACCCCGGTGCTGATCGATTTCTGGGCACCCTGGTGCGGCCCCTGCAAGTCGCTCGGCCCCCTGCTCGAAAAAGTGGAAGTCGCCTACGCAGGTCGCTTCAAGCTCGCCAAGATCGACTCTGACCAGGAGCAGCAACTCGGTCAGGCTTTTGGCATCAAAAGCATTCCGACCTGCATCTTGATGATGGGCGGGCGTCCGGTCGATGGTTTTACCGGCCCCTTGCCCGAAGGCAAGATCAAGGAATTCCTGGACAAGCACCTGCCCGGCGAGAACGAAGTGCTGGCCCAGTCCGAGGCCGAAGAAGCCCAGGCCCTGCTGGAAAGCGGTGACGTCCAAAGCGCCCAGGACAAATTGGCCGAAGCCCTGGCCGCTGACCCGGCCAATGACGATGTGCGATTTGACTATGTCAAGCTGCTGATCGGCACCGGCCAGCTGGCGCCCGCCCAAAGTGCCTTGGCTCCCGCGCTGGTGCAAATTCCGCTGCAACTGCGTTTTGAGGCGCTGCGCCAGTGGCTCAAAGCGCTCGAATTCGTCAGCACCGATCCGCGCGGCCAGTGGCCTTATGAGCAGTTTGACGCCCTGATTGCACAAAACAAGCGCGACTTTGACACCCGCCTGGCCAAAGCCCGCGTGCTCATGAGCGAGGGCGAGTGGACCACCGCCATGGACGAGCTGCTGGAGATCATCATGCGCGACAAGCTCTGGGGCGAGGAAACCCCGCGCAAAACATTCGTCGCCATTTTGGAATTGTTGACGCCGCCGCGCCCCAAAAACGCACCCGGCGCCACCGGCAAGACCGCCGCCGGCATCGAGCTGCTGGGCAAGGCCGTCGTGCAGGAAGACCCGCAGGCCGCGCTGGTCTCCAGCTACAGGCGAAAGCTCAGCATGATGCTCAACTGAGGCAAAGCCGAGCACGGAGGTTTTCGTTTCAAATACTTTTTTCGTGCAAATCGCGCACGAATTGAATGCATTTGGCGCCGAATTGGGGGAAAGAAGGTCAGCGCTAGCCTCTTTTAATTGGCATGGTTCTTGAGGTGAAGAGTAGTGGGAAATCCATTAACTCTAAAAGAAAGAACAACATCATGAAACTTAAACTCACCCTGGCGCTGTCAGCTTTGGCTTATGCTGGCGCAACATTTGGGCAGGCGAAGGCCCCTGAACCTGACTACACGCTGTCCTTCAACGCCAGCGTCGTGACTGATTACCGCTATCGAGGCATTTCGCAGTCGCGTCTGAAGCCAGCGGTGCAAGGCGGGCTGGATTTCGCGCACAAGAAGGGGTTTTATGTGGGCGCCTGGGGTTCCACGATCAAGTGGATTGAAGACTCGGGCGCGACAGACGGCAATGTTGAAATCGACCTGTACGGCGGTTTCAAGGGCGAATTGGCTAAGGATGTCGCTTTCGATGTGGGCGTGTTGCGCTACGAATATGTCAGGAACAAGCTCGGCGCCGTCTCAGGCTCTGCCAACGCCAACACCACCGAGTTGTATGGCGCCCTGACTTATGGTGTTGTCACCGCCAAGTATTCGCAGAGCCTAACCAATCTGTTTGGCACCACCAACAGCAAGAACAGCCAGTACCTGGACTTGAGTGCCACCTTCGACTTGGGTTCGGGCATGACTTTCACCCCCCATGTGGGCCGACAGCTGGTGAACAATAATCCCAACTCTAACTATACCGACTACTCCATCACCCTGGCCAAAGATCTGGGCAACGGTTTGAGCGCTTCGGCCATGCTGGTTGATACGAACGCCAAGTCAAGCGCTTACACCTGGGGCGGCAAAAAATATGTCGGAAAGTCCGGCGCCGTTGTCGGTCTCAAATACAGCTTTTAAGCACGAAGTTGTTGGCGCCGACACAGGTTTAACCTTGGCGCCAACTTTTGACTGGCCCACCGTTCGCGGCTGATTTTTTGCGCCCAGCGCCAGGCTCATCAGCTCTAATGCATTTGCTGTCGGTGTGAGCTACGTGTTCTGATCGAAAACTTGAACAGGGCTGGCCTAGCCCCCTTCAAACAAAACAGCCCGCTGAGTTTGCGCTCAGCGGGCTGTTTTGTTTGGTCACTGGGAAAATTCTTCAGCTTATCAAGCGCGCCAATGCTTCTTGGTATTTCTCGGCAGTTTTCCGCGCCACGTCGGGCGGCAGTTGCGGTGCGGGCGGCGTTTTGTCCCAGGGCTTGCCGTTGATGCGCACGGCTTCGAGCCAGTCGCGCACAAACTGCTTGTCGTAGCTGGGCGGGTTGTGACCGGCTACAAAAGCCGCCTGGTAGCCTTCGACCGGCCAGTAGCGCGAGGAATCGGGCGTCAGCACCTCGTCCATCAGGGTCAACGTGCCGTTTTCGTCGAGGCCAAACTCGAACTTGGTGTCGGCAATGATGATGCCCTTTGTCAAGGCGAACGCCGCAGCCGTTTGGTAAATCTCGATGCTGATTTTTTTGATCTGAGCCGCCAGCTCAGGGCCGACGATTTTTTCGACCTGCGCGTAGCTGATGTTCTCGTCATGCTCGCCAGCCTCGGCCTTGGCTGCGGGCGTGAAGATCGGCTCGGGCAGCTGGCTGGCGTTTTTCAGGCCGGCCGGCAGCGGCACACCGCAGACCGATTGCGTCGCCTGGTATTCCTGCCAGCCGCTGCCGGCCAGGTAGCCACGCACCACGGCCTCGACCGGGATGGGCTTGAGCCGCTTGACCAGCATCGAGCGGCCCACCACCTGTGGCAACTCGGCCGGTGTGACCACGCTCTCAGGCGCCTCGCCGGTCAGGTGGTTGGGGCAGATGTGACCGAGCTTGCCGAACCAGAACAGCGCCATCTGCGTGAGCAGCGCGCCTTTGCCGGGAATCGGCTCACCCAAAATCACATCAAAAGCGCTGAGCCTGTCGCTGGCGACCATCAGCAGGCGGTCTTTGCCGACGGCGTAGTTGTCGCGTACCTTGCCGCGCGCCAGCAGAGGCAAAGACGTCAGGGTGGAGGTGTGCAGCGCTGCGGCCATGGGGTTCAGCGCACCACCTGGGCCAGCTCGCCCTTGGCGTAGCGCGCGGCCACCACTTGCAGGCTGTCGCCCTTGATCTTGGCGGCCTGGCCTTCGCAGCCGAACTCGATGTAGCGTTGCTTGCAAATCGCCTTGGCCGCTTCACGCGCGGGCTTGAGCCATTCTCGGCCATCAAATTTTTCAGGGTTCTCGGCCAGAAATTTACGCACTGCACCCGTCATGGCCAGGCGGATGTCGGTGTCAATGTTGATCTTGCGCACGCCGAATTGGATGGCTTTTTGAATTTCTTCCACCGGCACGCCATAGGTTTCTTTCATGTTGCCGCCGTACTGGCGGATGATGGCCAGCAGCTCCTGCGGCACGCTCGACGAGCCGTGCATCACCAGGTGGGTGTTGGGAATGCGGCGGTTGATTTCCATGATGCGCTCAATCGCCAGGATGTCGCCGGTGGGCTTGCGGGTGAACTTGTAGGCGCCGTGGCTGGTGCCAATCGCAATGGCCAGCGCGTCGAGCTGGGTGCGCTTGACGAAATCGGCAGCCTGCTCGGGGTCGGTCAGCAACTGCTCGCGCGTCATCACGGCGTCGGTGCCATGGCCGTCTTCCTTGTCGCCTTGCATGGTTTCGAGCGAACCCAGGCAGCCGAGCTCGCCTTCCACGGTAACGCCCAGCTTGTGCGCCATGTCGACCACCTGGCGGGTGACCTCGACGTTGTAGTCGTAGCTGGCGATGGTCTTGCCGTCGGCCTCCAGACTGCCGTCCATCATGACGGAGCTGAAACCCAGGTTCATGGCGCCCTGGCAAACGCCGGGGTTCTGGCCGTGGTCCTGGTGCATGACCAGTGGAATGTGCGGGTAGGCTTCGACCGCGGCCTGGATCAAATGTTTGATGAACGGCTCGCCGGCGTATTTGCGTGCGCCTGCACTGGCTTGCAGAATCACCGGCGCGCCGGTTTCGTTGGCCGCTTCCATCACGGCCTGGACCTGCTCAAGGTTGTTGACGTTGAAAGCCGGAATGCCGTAGGTGTTCTCGGCGGCGTGGTCGAGCAGTTCGCGCATGGAAACGAGAGCCATGAAGTAATCCCTTGGGGTGTGTTGGTGAGATGCGTAACCGGGCGGTAACTCGTTTGATTTTACCTGCCGTTGATTAGCTCAATAGGGGTGTGGGTCTATTCATGCGGGTACGGGGACCGGTGAGGGTCTGCGGCGGCAGCCTCATGCTGGGGTACCAGAAATCGGCTGCCGGCCCCACCCCGACTGCGCCATGTTGTGGCTGACGCCGTTTTCCTTTCTGTTCCCGTCATTCCTGCGCTATTCCGTCATTCCTGCGTAGGCAGGAATCCATCCCCGCATTTTCCCCCTGCATACAGAGAGGGTCTTCGCGGGCTGACCGATTTTGGTAACCCAA
>JAIPDA010000053.1 GCA_021737905.1 Rhodoferax sp. | reverse complement strand
AATAGCCGGTAAGTCAAAGCGCCGCACCCGGCTGGCTGGTAATTGGTAAAGCGCAGCAACAGCCGCACAAGACAGCGAGGCACTGCCGGCCGCCAGCGCAAAGCCAGCGGCATCGCGAAAAAACAGATCGACGGTCAGCTGCGTCGGCCCGGCATTCTTACTGCGAATCACGTCCGCCAGCGAAGTCAGTGGGATGCTTGGCATGGCGGGCAAACGCAGCGGCTCAGCGCGCAGTGAAGCCGCCGTCGGCACAAATCACCTGACCGGTGATGAAAGACGCCCGCTGCGACAGCAAAAAGCTGATCAGCTCGGCGATCTCTGGCGGCTGGCCCAGGCGGCCCATCGGGATGGTGGCATTCATCGTCGCCAGGGCTGCAGGGTCTGCCAGCACGCCGGCGAGCATGGGCGTGGCCACCGGGCCCGGGCCCACAGAATTCAAACGCACACCCTCAGCTGCCCACTCCAGCGCCAGCGACTTGACCATGCCGTTGAGTCCGGCCTTGGAGGCGGCATAGGCCGCGCCGCGCGCATGACCGACCAGACCGATCTGGCTGGTGACCACCACCACGCTGGCGTCGCCGGTGCGCGCCTGGCGCATCTGCGCGACAGCGGCGCGGGTCAGCACAAAGGTCGCATCGAGGTTCAGCGCCAGGGTCTGGCGCCACTCGTCGAGCGTGGTGTCGTCAGAGCCTTTTTTGAAAAAGATACCGGCGCAACAAGCCAGCGCATCAAGCCCGCCAAGCGCCTGGGCCGCTCGCGCAGGCAAGGCGGCGCAAGCTGCGTCATCCAGCAGGTCCTGCACCAGCACCACCGCATCAGGCAAAACGGCACGCACAGCCTGCATCTGCCCTGCGTTCTGCACCACAGCGGCCACGCGTGCGCCACGCGCGCTCAGGGCGCAGGCCGTCGCCAGCCCGATACCGGAACCTGCGCCAGTCACCAGCGCATGCCGGCCGGTCAGCTCTTGCGTGTCAGAGGGCAAAGCGGTCATGTATCAAAGTCCGAGGTAGTTTTTGCGCAAGTCAGGGTCACGGGCCAAGGCTTGCGCCTGGCCTTGCATGGCAACCACACCGTTTTCAATGATGTAAGCGCGGTTGGCAATCGCCAGCGTCTGCACAGCGTTCTGCTCCATGAGCAGAATCGACTGACCTTCGCGGTTGATGCGCTGGATCAACTCGAACATCTGCTCGACCAGCATCGGCGACAAGCCCAGTGAGGGCTCGTCCATGACCAGCAGAACTGGTTCGGACATGAGGCCGCGGCCAATCGCCAGCATCTGCTGTTCACCACCCGACAAGGTGCCGGCCAGTTGCGTGAAGCGCTCCTTCAAGCGAGGGAAAATTTCAACCACACGCTCGAGGTTCTGCTGTCGATGAGCCGTCCCACGCACCAGGCTGCCCAGCTCCAGGTTTTCCAGCACATTCAGGTTCGGGAAAACGCGCCTGCCTTCAGGCACATGAATCACGCCACGCTTGACCACCTCGCTCGAACTCAGGCCGGAAATTTCCTCGCCCTGGAAACGTATAGCACCCGAGAAAGGTTTGTACAGTGCCGAGATATTGTTGTTGAGCGTGGACTTGCCCACGCCATTGCTGCCCAGTACCGCAACAATCTCGCCGGCATGAACATCCAGGTCTATGCCGCGCAGTATTTCAACGCTGCCGTAGCCGGCATGCAGGTTTCGGATCTCAAGCATGGCTAGGCTCCGCTTTGGCTGAATCGGCCGCACCACGGCCGAGATAGGCTTCAATCACCGCCGGGTTGTTCACCACTTCGTACGGCGCCCCGTCGGCAATGATCTTGCCGTACGACAGCACATAAATATGCTCGGACAAGCTCATCACCGCCTGCATCACGTGCTCGATCAGCAAGACCGTGACACCACTGGCACGGATTTTCCGGATGATGTCGATGATCTCCACAATCTCGGAGGGATTCAGGCCGGCCATCACTTCGTCAAGCAGCAGCAGTTTGGGGTCGGTGGCCAGTGTGCGCGCGAGCTCCAAACGCTTGCGCCCTGCCACCGTCAAATCAGCGGCCGGCTGGTCGAGCTGTGCGCCCATGCCCACTTGTTCGGCTACGCGACGCGCATGTTCCCATGCCTGGCTGCGGTCATGGAACTTCTGGTAAGCGCCCACCGCAATGTTTTCATGCACCGTGAGTTTGGCAAAGGGCTGGGTGATCTGAAACGTGCGGACCATGCCGCTGCGGGCGATGTCATGCACAGCACCGCCAGTAATGTCCTTGCCCTGGAAAGTCACTTTTCCGGCATTGATGGACTGAAAGCCGGCAATACAGGAAAACAGCGTGGTCTTGCCCGCGCCGTTGGGGCCGATCAACGCCACAATCCGGCCCTCGCCGACTTCCAAAGAGGCGTTGTCAACTGCTTTGAGCCCGCCGAAGATTTTGGTCAATCCCTCGACTTTGAGCATCATGCCCCCCCTTGATTGAAACGCTTGCCAATGCGCTTGAACAAGTCAATCAAGCCGTTGGGCAAAAAGGCAATGATGATCACCAGCAAAGTGCCGTAAAGCACCAGCGAAAGACCTTGCACATTGGTTATCAGGCGGGTGACGTCACTGATGCCAGCCAGAAGCACTGCACCAATCAAGGGGCCGTAAATCGTGCCGGCACCACCGATCATGCTGACCAGCAGCATCTCAACGGACTTGTCCACGCCAAACACGATGGTCGGGTCGATGTACAAAAAATACTGCGCGAAGAAGCAACCGCCAACACCGCACATGGCACCCGACAACACCATCACCTTGACTTTTTCTCTGAAGACATTGATGCCCAGCGCCATGGCGGCGTCTTCGTTCTCACGTATGGCTGCCAGCTGCGCACCAAAGCGTGAACGCTTGAGCCACACCGCCACGGCAACAGACACAACGGTCAAAGCCAAAATCAAAAAGTAAAACCTGATACGTTCCGGGAACTGGAAATTGGCAGCGCTCATCTTGGCAGGTATCAACAAGCCCAGACCTCCGCCGGTAAAGCCGACCGAATTAACCAGGATGCGCAAGACCTCGGCAAAGGCAAGGGTGATCAGCGCAAAGTAAGAGCCTTTGAGGCCGGCACGAAATGACAAAAATCCGATGATGCCGCCGACCACGGCGCCGGCCAGCGCACTGGCCGGCAAGCCCAGCCAGGGGTTCATGCCAAAACGCAACTGCAAGATGGTGGAGGCATAAGCGCCGGCGCCAAAAAAGACCACGTGCCCGAATGACAACTGCCCGGCAAAACCGCCGGCAATGTTCCATGACTGCCCGATGAAGGCATAAAACAAGGCCAGCACGCCAAAGTTGACCAGGAAGGGTGAAGGAAAAACAAAGGGGAAAGCCACTGCGATGGCCAGCAAGGCCAGGTGCAGCGGCCAACCGATTGCGCGCGCACTGTCGTTCATCGCTTGGCTCCAAAAAGACCGGAAGGCCGGAACAGCAGGATCAAAATAAAGATGAGGGAAATACCGATCTGGCCCAGACTTTCACCCAGGAACAATCCGCCGAAAGACTCTGTCAGCCCGACAATCAGCCCGCCAATCACAGCACCCAAAAAGCTGCCCATGCCGCCCAAAACGACCACGGTAAAAGCCACGATCACAAACACATGGCCGGTCGTCGGCGAAACATAAAAAATGGGCATCAGCAAACAAGCCGCAGCACCCAAGGTGGCCAGACCGATGCCAAACGAAATGGCAAACACACGCTCGACGTCGATGCCCACCAGGCGTGCCCCAACACGCTCTTTGGCCACGGCGCGGATGGCCTTGCCAGTGTCGGTGCGCTGTATGAAAAGGCCCAGTGCAGCACACAGCGCCATGGCAGCGCCAAAAGAAATGATCTTGGGCAGGGACACCAGTGTGGGGCCTAACTCGACCATGGTGTCCGAGTAAGACACAGAGATGGTGCGCGTGTCGCCTTTGAAAAACATCAGGGCCAGGTTTTCAATCAGGATCGACAAGCCCAGCGTGATCAGCAGTATGTTCTCGTCTTTGCCTTGTGAGAGTCGGCCGATCAACAACTTGTAGAGCAGATAACCCAGCAGGTACATGGTCGGCACCATGATGAGCAGCGACATGTACGGATCCATACCCAGCTTCATGAGCAGGTAGTAAACGCCGAACATGGCCAGCATCAGCAAACTGCCATGCGCAAAATTAATGATGTGCAACACACCATAGATCAGCGTCAGGCCTGAAGCTACGAGCGTGTAAATTCCACCGATCAAAAGGCCGTTAATCGCGGCAGAGCCGAGGATCGTCAAGTCCAAATCTATTCCCCTGGGTAGTAGTGCAGGTGATCACCGGGCCCGCCCCTTCAGGCGCGCCCGGTGGTCTTACCGGCTGAGCTGAATAAAAGTCTTATCAGCTGAGCTTAGGGCGCGGGAAAACCGGCTTGGTGGATGCAAACTGGTTAGGCCAGACCACTTCAATGTCCGTGGCCGAGGCCTGCAGCAGAGCAGCTCGGCCGCCGGTATTTTGACCGTTGACGAACTTGGTCTCGCCATAAGGCATGAAATGGTTGGACCAACTGCTGCTCTCCAGTGCGGCAATGGCTTTTTCTTTGTCGGCGGACCGGGCACGTTCGAGGGCGTCTGCATAGACCATCACCGAGTTCCAGCCGCAGTACACCTCGAAGGTGAACAGATTGCCGGTGGCCTCGACCATTTTCTTTAGCTCCATCGCCTTTGGATTGCGAGGGCTGAACCAGTGGTTGAAGTCCATCATGTGCTGCGCCACTTGAGGCTGCTCTTTGACCAGTTTGTAGTTGAAGCCACCGCCGAGTACGCTGAACATGGCTGCAACGTCCACTTTTTGCTGGTGCATGGTGCGCGCCAGCAGCACGTATTCATTCTGGTAGTTGCTCATGATCACCAGATCAGGCTTGAGGCTTTTGATGCGCAGGGCCACATTCGAGAAATCACGCGTCGGGTTCGCATGCTTGATGATCTCTGCAACCTGCACATTGATGGAGGGTAATTTGCCGGCCAGCAACTTGGCGGTACCCGTGCCGAACTCGGACTCCTCGTGCACCAGCACGGCCGTCTTGGCAATGCCGCCGGCAGCTTTGTTGACTTCACCCAGGGCCACGATGGCGTCTTCAGTGCACTTGCCAAAACCGGGCGCAAGGCGAAAAACGTTTTTCAGGCCACGGCTGACGATCAGGTCGGACACGCCGACGTCGATCAGGAAAGGGGTGTTGTATTTGGCAGCAGCTTGCGTTGCGGCCAGGGCAATGGCGCTGGCAAAACAGCCTACATAGGCTGATACACCGTCTTGCTGCAGACGCTCCACTTCAGAGACGCCGACTTCCGGACGCGACTGCGAGTCAGCCAGTGCGGCTTCAAGTTTGGCACCGCCCATGGACTTGATACCACCGGCAGCGTTGATGGCATCAATGGCCATTTGGCAACCCAGACGGCCCTGACCACCGTTGTACGCCAGACCGCCGCTGACAGGATGCACCAAACCGATTTTGATCGGCTTGGGCTGGGCCAGCAGCAGGCCGGGCGCACCCAGGGCAGCACTGGCAGCGCCAGCTTGAAGTATCAATCGGCGGGTCAGCTTGGAAGATGTAGTCATGGCAAGGTCCTCAGTTGAATGGCAGACAAAATATCTGAAAAATAGTGAGTGATTTAATTGTTCCATTCGTAGAACAATTAGCCTAGACTATGAAGTCAACGCACACTGAAGTCAAGCAGTAAAGACCCCCATAGCCCGCCCCATTTGAATTTTTTAGATGGATCACACCCATTACCCTTTTTCCGCACTGCCGCTGCGCCAGACTGGTGCACTGCTGGACAGACCCGTGCTGTCAGCCTATGTGGTGCTGTTTCTGGAGCACTGGGACTTTGAGTCACCGCCGGGCAGCTTGCGCGACCCGCGCTTTGTCGGCGAGTACGGCAGCTTTCACCCGGACTACCGCAGCTGGTCACAACGCGAATATGGCTTGCGCATTGGCATCTTCAGGGTGATCGATGCGCTTCAACAAGCCGGCATCTGTCCAGTCATTGCCGCCAACGCCATGGCCGCAGAACGCCTGCCACAACTGGCGAAGCGCTTGAACGACTGGGGCTGCGAATGGCTGGGCCATGGCATCGCCGCCACGCGCATGATGCATTCGGAGCAGTCGCTTGACGTGCAAGCGGAGCATATTCAAACCAGCCTGGACACGCTGACGCGGGTCACAGGTCGGCGGCCGCGCGGCTGGCTCAGCCAGGACTGGGGCAGCAGCCCGGCCACGTACGACTTGCTGCGCAAAGCCGGCTTGGACTACACGCTCGATTGGGTCAATGATGATCAGCCTTACTGGATGAGCCCTGCGGCCGGTGCTGCCAGAGGGCTGCTGTCCATTCCGCTGTCGTCCGAGTGGGACGATGTGCAATGCCAGTGGCTGCGCAACATGGAGCCCAAAGCGCATGCCGCGCTGACCGCTGCTGCCTTTGAACGTCTGGCAGAGGAATGCCAGCAGCACCAGCGCCCGGCCGTGTTCGGCCTGGCGCTGCACCCCTGGGTCTGCGGCATGCCCAGTCGCATTGCCGCCCTGCGTGAACTGCTGACCCGACTCAAGCAACGCCGCGAGGTGGTGTGGACACAGCCCGGCGCGCTGTTCACTGACATTCAGGCTCACGGCCATTAATCTGAAAACACCCAAGGCCAAACCCATGGACTACCTCGACACCTTCAGCCAATTTGCCGCCGCCATCACCTACGAAGCGCTGAGCAGCGACATGCACGAGCAGGTCGGCTGGATCCTGGCCGACACCCTGGGCGCAATGGTGGCCGGCTCGGCCGGACCCGAATTGCGCGCGCTGGCCACGCGCCAAGCACCAGGCGCCAGTGCCGTGCTGGTGGGACTGGGGCGGCGCACCGGCGCCGAGACAGCCGCCTTCATCAACGGCACCTCCGGCACTTTTTTGGAAATGGACGAGGGCAACCGGTTTTCACGCGGCCACCCGGCGGTGCATGTGATCCCGGCGGCGCTGGCCCTGAGCCAGGAGCGTGCAGTGACGGCCCCGGTGTTTTTGTCGGCGCTGGTCACGGGCTACGAAGTCGGCTCGCGGCTGGGTGCGGCCTCGGCGCTGCGCGGCGCCATGCACCCCCACGGCACCTGGGGCACGGTGGGCGCGGCCGCTGCCTGCGCCCGCATTGCCGGCATGGACGCCCAAGGCATGCGCGAGACGCTGAACATCAGCGCATCGATGACCACTGCCAGTTCCAAGCAAACCATGCTTGAAGGCGGTCTGGTACGCAATGTCTACGCAGGCCTGAGCAACCGCAACGGCTTGCTGGCCCTGCAACTGGCCGAGTGCGGCTTCACCGGCGAGCATGATGGCTTGAGCTCGCTGCTGGGCAAGATCATTTCCGAGAAATTTGACACGGTCGGGCTGATCGACGGCCTGGGCAGCCAATGGCACTTGATGCGCAACTACTTCAAGCTTCACTCCTGCTGCCGCTACAACCACGGCACGCTGGACGCGATTGACCAGATCGCCGGCCGGGGCCCACTGCCGCCCCCCGCAGAGATTGCCCGGATTGATGTCAGCACTTACAACCTGGCGGCAGAGCTCAAAGACAAAGCGCCGCGCAACACACTGGCTGCCAAGTTCTCGGTGCCCTTTGCCGTGGCCACACGCCTGGTCAACCACAGCAGCGCCTTGTCCAGTTTCACCTGGGACGCGGTGCGCGACCCGGCCGTGCTGGCGCTGGCGCAAAAAGTCGAGGTCAGTGAAGACCCGTCCATGACGCAACGCCTGCCGCTGGAGCGGCCGGCCCGGGTCGTCATCAGCCTGCATGACGGCCGGCAAATCATGGGTGAGGCCGGCGTGAACCGCGGCGACGATGCCGCGCCCTACAGCCGCGAAGAGCTGCGGCAAAAGTTCATGGACCTGACGCAGCGCGTTTGGCCGGCAGCGCATGCAGCGGCCGTGCTGGAAGCCACGCTGGAAATGGCGGCCCTGCGCGGCAACCTGGCGAACTGGGCGGACCTGCTCGAGCGTGCGCCGCAAGCCGCCTGAGCCAGTAGGCAGAGAGGCGTTCAGCCCAGCGAGTTGTCGCCGCTCATGTAGACGAAGACCTCGGTAAAGAAGCCGTCCTGCACACGAAAGAAGTTGCAGTTGTTCTTGACCAGTTTCTGGCCTTCGTGCGTGATGTTCTCCACCCTGAAGCGGCTGGCAATCCGCTGCGCGGGAACGTCCGTCACATGGTCAAAGTCACCGTGCCAGACCTTGGCGTAACGCTCATTGAGGCGCTTGAACATGCCGGCAATTTCGGTGTCACGGCCTTGGTAGACATTCGAATAAGTGGCGATGGAAAAGCGTGCATCAGGCGCAAAGCAAGCCAAGGTGGCCACTACATCCATGCGGTCCACAGCGGCAAAGTAGCGCTCGGCTAAAGCGATCAGTTCGTTGGCTGACAAAGGGGAAGTGCTCATGAGGCTGCTCCGGCGGGCTGGAATCCTGCGTCCTGGCGCGCCCTGAAAAGCGCCAGTGCTTGCTGATGGCGCTCATGCGCCAGCGGCGACAGCGGCACGTCAAGCCGCTGCTCCTCAGCAAAATGCCCATGGCTGCGACCCCGCACGCACAGGGCTGAGGGCCGGATGTCACCCACCGGCTGGACATGGGCAGGGATGTAACTGATGGCGTAACCGATGCGCCTGTCGACGCTGTCGTTGGCGCCCGAGGCATGGACCAGATCGGTGTGGTGAAGCGACATCTGCCCTGCGGACACCGGCACCATGGTGCCGGTCTCGTGGTCAAACCGCTCACTGATGCCCTGCCCGCGCCGGATCATGTTCATGGGTTCCGGTTTGTCGTCATGCTTGAAGGCGCCCCAGCGGTGGCTGCCGGGCAAGGCGCGCATGCAGCCGGCCTGCACGCTGGCATCTGACAAGGCAACCCAGGCCGTGACATGCAGGTGCGGCTGCAGGTAAAAATAAGTGCTGTCCTGGTGCCAGCGCACATAGGCCGGCGTGTTGGCCTCCTTGAGAAACAGCGTCGAGTGATAAACAAGGATGTCAGGGCCGATCAGGTCCTGCACGGCATCGAGAATTTTCGGGTGATGCACCAGCTGGTCAGCCCAGTTGAACAGCAGGTAGGACTTGGATTTTTCGGGGAAGTCGATCAGGGAACCACGGGCTTGCTCCCAGGCCTGGAGCTCACCGCGGAATTCTTTGACCTCATGGCTTGTCAGCACATCCACAGGGAAGACAAAGCCGTCGCGCTCGTAAGCTTCAACCTGCCCGGGGCTCAGCAGCAGTGTCATGACGCGGCCCTCGCGGCGTCCATCATGGCGGTGAGCATGTCCAGTCGCGGATGCATGGGCCGCGGGTAGGCCGTGCGGCTGTGCGTGTGGCCCAGGGCCAGCATGGATTCAGCGATCTTGTAGCTCAGGGGGCCCGGGTTGATGACGGGCACCGGCAGGCGTGCCTGCAGGTGAGCGTGGGCCTGGTGCATGGTGGTCGAGCCCAGGATGATCACGTCCGCGCCATCGATCTCGATGGCCTTCATGGCGGCTGCCTCGAGCAGGGGAAAGACCTCTTCTTCCTTGCCCGACAGCAGGGCCTGGTTGTCGGGGCTGACTTCAATGGCCCGCACCGACGCGCATTTGTGATGCATGCCCAACTCATCCAGCGCTTTTTTATACAAAGGCTTCCAGCGGCTGGCCATGGTGAGTATCGAAAAACGATCCCCCAGCATGAGCGCGCTCAGCATGGACACCTTGCCCGGCCCGAACACCGGAATATCGAGCACCGAACGCAGAGCCGCCACGCCAGAGTCACTCATGGTGTCGATGCAGACCGCAGCAAAACCTTCTTGCTGCGCGCGGCAACCGGCTTCAAAAATCGAGGCATCGGCCAGCACAAAGTCATGGTGGCTGGAGTAGTTCACCGGACCGGCCTTGACCGCGCGGTATTCAAATTGCAAGTCGGGGCCGAACTGCAAACCCTGCAGTTGCTGCTGGCGCAGCGCCAAGTTGTCAGGGGACATGGCAAAGGGAACGATGGTCAGGATTTTTTTCATGAGGGTCGGCGGTTCTAGCTATCAGGCTGTTGTCTGCATTTCGGCCAGGGCCTGATCAGTCGATCGCACACGTCCGAACAGCCTTTGAAAATTACGCAGGGTCACGTGATGCAGATCTTCGTGGGTGGTGCCACAGGCGTCTTCGACCAGGGTCACCAGGTAGCCACGGTCAGCGGCTTCACGGGCGGTGGTTTCCACGCACATGTTGGTCGATACACCGGCCATGTACAGCTGCTCGCAACCCAGCGCCCGCAGCAGGCTGTCGATGTTGGTGGAGGCAAAGGCACCGATGGTGGTTTTGCGCAGCACATGCTCGCCGGGCAAGGGCTTGAGCTCGTCCAGGATGTCATGCTCGCGGCTGCCGACGTAATTTTTGAACTCGACCAGCAGTTGACGGATGTGCACCGGCGCATCGGCACCGTCCGCTCGGGCGGCGCCCAATGTGACGTGCAGCACCGGCCGCTGCAGGCGGTTGAACAGCTCGCGCAGGCGCAGGGTGCAGGGCAAGACCGATTGCTCGATGCGGTCAAAGCGGTAGTCACCCACGGTGGAGCCATCGGCCTTGAGTTTGCGACCCAAGCCGCCCTGCCGCGAACCCGTGGCGTATTGCATGTCGATGATCACCAGCGCAGCGCGCTCCGGGTGAACGGGGCGCTCCGGCATGAACGCGCGGATGTAGTCGGCAGGGGTGGACATGGTTTTTCCAATCATGAGGTTCAAGATGAAAGAGGGGCTTGCGCAGCCGTCTGCGCTTTGTAGCTGGCCAGAATGTCGGAGCCGGTGGCACACCACACGCCCTCATGGCCCAGCACGTACTCGAGCGCCCGACTCAGGTATTCGATGCGGTGCGGCTGGCCCATGATAAAGGGATGCACAGCAATGTTCATCACCTTGCCGTGCTCGGCACCTTCGGCATACAAGGTGTCAAATTCGTCGCAAATTTTTTGGGCGAAAGCCTCCGCCTCCTGACCCCTTCGCCAGGCGATGCTGTCATTGATTTCCATCGAGTAAGGCAGGGACACCAGCGAGCCCCTGCGCACGCGAACCGGCGTGGGCTGGTCGTCGTGGTACAGATCGCACAGGTAGCCGATGCCGGCTTCGGCCACCAGGTCGGGCGTGTTGACGGTGTTGGAGGCCGCCGGCGAAAACCAGCCGTTGAGCGGCCGGCCGGTCACGCGCCGGTGAATCTGCTGGCATTCATCGATGGCGGCGCGCTCTTCGTCCTCGCTCATGTTCCAGTGGTAACGGGAGTTGTAGAGGCCATGCGACATGAACTCCCATTGGCGCTTGAGCATGGCCTCGGTGATCTCGGGGTACATGTCCAGCACCGCCAGTGACAGCGACACAGTGCAAGGCAGCTTGAATCTGTCAAACACTTCCATCAAGCGCCAGACACCGACCCGGTTGCCATAGTCACGCAGGCCGTAACCCAGGATGTCCGGGTGCGGCGTGCGCGGCCAGGGATTGCGCACGCGCACTTGCGCCGGCAGGTACTCGTAATGTTCGATGTTGGGCGTGACCCACAGCGCCACGCGGGCGCCGCCCGGCCAGCGCAGCGGCAGGCGGTCGGGCGCAGCAGAATAAACAATGCGATCTTCGCCACGCACTGCGGCCACAGCTTGTTCAGAAACAGGCATGATGCGCCTTTGATTCAACCAAGGAGTGAGTTCTCATGCCTGTCATTTCCATCACCTTGCTACCCGGCTACAGCGCAGAAGCCGAAGAACGCCTGGTCGGGCGTGTGGCCCTGGCCGCTCGCTCGGTGATTGCGGCGGCAGCGGCCGGCACCACCGTGTTTGTGAACCATGCCCACACCTACCAGCGCGACGGCCGGGTGTTCTCCAAGGGCGGGCCCGAATGCGCCAATGCCAGCGCGATGGTGCGCCAATTTTTGACGCTGATGCAAGAGCGGGACCTGAAAGCCGCCAGCGCCCTGCTGGCGCCTGAGTTCGTGATGCACTTTCCCGGCCACACGTCCATGCAAGCGCTGGACGAAC
>JAIPDA010000052.1 GCA_021737905.1 Rhodoferax sp. | reverse complement strand
TGGTCAATATCATCGAGGCTGTGGGTGTGACTTGCGTGATGGTCACCCATGACCAGGAAGAGGCCATGACCATGGCCTCGCGTATCGCCGTCATGCGCCAGGGCAGGGTGTTGCAGGTGGGTACACCGCGCGAAATCTACGAGCAACCGAATTGCCGTTTCGTGGCGGATTTCATTGGTAACGTCAATTTGTTTGAGGGTCAGCTTCAGCACACTGCACTGGACCGCTGTGACATCAGCAGCGCAGATGGTGTTGTGTCCCTGGCCCAGAGCATTTCCGGCACAAACCATCCTGCTGGAACTGCGGTTTCGGTCGCGGTGCGGCCTGAAAAAATTCACATTGCCAAATCGCGGCCACAGGTGAGGGACAACCTGTTCACTGGAAAGGTGCTTGAGATTGCTTACTTTGGCAGCTACAGCACTTTCATTGTGGAAATGCCCAGCGGTAAATCGGTCAAGATCACCGAGAGCAACGCTGCCCGGCAAGATCAGAGCCCCATCACCTGGGGCGATGCGGTGTTTTTCTGGTGGGATAGCGCCGCCCCTGTGCTGCTGACGCAATGAGGACACCGTGGTGAAGTTTGATACGGCGCAAACTTTCATGCCCGGGCGACGTTTTGTGATTGGCGTGCCCTTTGTGTGGCTGGGGGTCTTTTTCGTTGTGCCGTTTTTGATACTGCTGCGCATCAGCATCACGGACATGGGCAGCGGCATTGACCCGTTCGCACCCTTGTTCGATTCATCAGACGGCACCTGGCGCTGGCTCTTTAAGTTTGATAACTACGCGGCCATTTTCCGGGCGGCCGCCGACAGCGCAGGGTTGGCTGCCACCGGACTGGGTCAGACCATCTACTTGGACGCCTACATAACTTCGCTGAAGTATGCTTTTTTCACGACGGTTTTTTGTCTGCTGATTGGTTACCCGTTTGCGTATTTCATTGCGCGTGCCCGGCCCAGTATTCGCCCGGCCTTGCTGATGATGGTGATGCTGCCTTTCTGGACTTCGTTTTTGCTGCGGGTTTATGCCTGGAAGGGCATCCTGGCAGACCAGGGCGTGATCAATAACGCCTTGATGGCTGTGGGTCTCATTGATGCGCCCATTGTCATGCTTTACACCGATGTCTCCATGCTGGTGGGCATGACCTATGTTTACCTGCCTTTCATGGTTTTACCGCTGTATGCGACGCTGGTGAAAATGGATTTTCGATTGTTGGAGGCTGCACATGATCTGGGCGCCGGCCCTTGGAAGGCTTTTTGGCTGATCACTGTGCCGCTGAGCAAGGCCGGCATCGTCTCCGGCGCCATGCTGGTGTTCATTCCCAGTGTGGGTGAATTCGTGATCCCCTCCCTTCTGGGTGGGGCAGAAAACATCATGATCGGGCGTGTCGTCTGGGACGAGATGTTCAGCAGCAACAACTGGCCCCGCGCTTGCGCATTGGCGGTGGTGATGGTTTGTCTGATTCTTTTCCCCCTGGCACTTTATTACCACTACAGCGCCCAGACGCGCGCAGCATCGGCGAACTGATATGCGGGCTGTCCATCGTTTTATGCTGGCCAATTTCGGACGCTTTTGGTTGGCTGCGGTCTATTTTTTTCTGTACGCTCCGCTGGCTTTTTTGGTGGTTTTTTCTTTCAACAGCACGCGTCAGGACGGGGTTTTTACCGGTTTTTCGCTGCGCTGGTACAGCGCCTTGTGGGCGGACTCGCGACTGGTCGATGGTTTTTTACTCTCACTCAAGGTGGCCCTGGTGACGGCCAGCTTGTCTGCGGTCCTCGGCGCCTTGGCTGCATTCGTTCTGGTGCGCTATGAGCGTTTTCGTGGCAGGCCGCTTTTCATCGGACTGGTCAATGCACCCCTGATCATGCCGGAGGTGATCATCGGCCTGGCTTTGTTGCTTTTGATGGTGGCTGTGCAGCGTGCCGTGGGTTGGCCTGACCGCGGCATGGGCACCATCGTGATTGGCCACACCCTGCTGGGCATGGCATACGCTGCCGTGGTGATTCAGTCGCGCCTGCGGGAGGTCGACAGGTCCATTGAGGAAGCTGCCATGGATTTGGGCTGCCGGCCATTACAGGTCTTTTTTCTGGTGACGCTGCCAAGCATTGCGCCTGCCATGGTGGCGGCTTGGTTGTTGACCTTCACCTTGTCATTTGACGACGTGGTGATCTCTGAATTTCTCTCGGGCCCCGGCGTGACCACGCTGCCGCAAGTGATTTTCAGTTATGCCCGCCGTGGCATCAACCCATCGATTTATGCCGCAGCCACTTTGTTGATTGCCGTGGTGAGCATAGGCATCATTGCTTACAGCGTGTATGAGGCGCGGCAGCACCGGCAGCGCCTGCGCGACATGCGTGCGGCTTCCCTTCACTAACCGGTTCTTTTTGACGCCGCCATGTGAGTGACAGTTTTGTCTGGCCAGGTCGCCAGGCCAACCCCGGCCAGTGCCAGAGCGAAAGCTGCGATGTGTGCCGGCCCCAGTGTTTCGCCCAATACCCACACGCCGACCAAGGTGGCGCTGATGGGCAGCATCACTGTGAAAATCCCCGCCTGGTGGGCTGGTATATGACGCAGACCGGTCATCCATAACCACACGCTCCAGACGCTGGCGGCCAGCGCGTAAAAGACAAACAGCGCCCAGGTGGGTGCGGTAACTGCGCCAAAGTCAAAGTCACGGGCCACCCACAAACCCAGCGGCGTCATCAAGATGAAACCCCACACATTGATCAAGGCCGTGATGCGTTTTGGACCCAGAACACCGCTTAGTTTTTTACCGATCACGGCATAAGCGGCTTCGCAAAGCACCGCCCCTATCAGCAGCAGATGTCCCAGCCACTGCGCCTGCGTAGTTGTGTTGCTGACTTCTGGCTGCGCATGCGGGCTGCTGGCCAGCGACAGCAAGCTGATGCCTGCGACCGCGCAAGCTACTGCTGCCCAGGTGCGCCTTCGCACTTGCTCGCGCAGAAACAAAAAACTCATCACGGCCACCGCTGCTGGTATGGACGCCATGATCACACCCGCCGCCACGGCGCCGGTCAGCGCCACGCCGTAGAGCATGCATATTGAAAAAAGAAAGTTGCCAAGAAAAGACTCTAAAAACACCAATTGCCGCGTGGACCGGTTCATAGGCGCTTCATCGGCTGGTTTTTTGAGCCAGTGCAGCATGGCCATGCCGCCCACGCCAAAGCGCAACCAGGCCAGCAAAAAAACCGGCAATGCGGCCACCAGGGGCTTTGACAGCGCTACATAGCTGCCCACCAGCGCCATGCTTAGCGCCAGGCATCCATAGGCGAAAAAGCGATTCATGGGGGGGTGCTCATTGCTGGTGTGGATCTTCTTTGCGAATGATGCCTGACTTTGTTTTTGCTTGAGGCATTCCCCAGGGGCAGATATTTGGAAAAATCGTTTCGTAATGCGGAATATTCAAGTGTTGCATCGCCGCATTTTTTTCTCAATATAAGAAAAATATTTCCATATAATGATATTTAGTATTTAAGTCATTGATTTAAAACATTTAAATTTATATCTTATATAAGATATCAGAATTGCAAAAAGTCTTCTATAAGACTTAAAGTGAAGGTGAGTGCAGCGCAGTTTTTGGCGCGTAACCCATTCGCAAAATGGACGCCAACAGCTGTCTGCGCTGACTTTTTCTTTAACTTTTTGGAGTGAACGCATGCCACAGACTTTGACTGAACAACTCAGCCGCGAACAGCAAATTACCAGCCTTGAAAAAGACTGGGCCACCAACCCACGCTGGAAAGGCATCCGGCGTGGTTACAGCGCCGCCGATGTGGTGCGCTTGCGCGGATCATTTCCCATTGAGTACACCCTGGCTCGCCGCGGCGCAGAAAAGCTGTGGAACTTCTTGCACACACAGCCCTACGTCAATACCCTGGGCGCGCTCACCGGGGGGCAGGCCATGCAGCAGGTCAAAGCCGGCGTCAAGGCGATTTACCTCTCCGGCTGGCAGGTGGCTGCTGACAACAACACTTACTCGTCGATGTACCCCGACCAGTCCTTGTACCCTGTGGACTCGGTGCCCAAGGTCGTTGAGAGCATGAACAACACCTTCCGCCGTGCTGACGAAATCCAGCACTCCAAAGGCATTGACGCCGGCGACAAGGACTTTGTGGATTACTTCGCACCCATCGTGGCCGATGCCGAAGCCGGCTTTGGCGGCGTGCTCAACGCGTTTGAGTTGATGAAGGCCATGATCAAGGCCGGCGCTGGCGCTGTGCACTGGGAAGACCAGCTGGCTTCGGTCAAGAAGTGCGGCCACATGGGAGGCAAGGTGCTCTTGCCGACCCGCGAGTCCTGCCAGAAACTGATCGCTGCCCGCATGGCCGCTGACGTTTGCGGCGTGCCCACCCTGGTGATTGCCCGCACAGACGCTGAAGCGGCTGATTTGCTGACCTCTGACTATGACGAGATCGACAAACCCTTCCTCACCGGCGATCGCACGTCCGAAGGTTTTTACAAGACCCGCAAGGGCATTGACCAGGCGATTGCCCGCGCCAATGCTTACGCACATTACGCCGACTTGGTGTGGTGCGAAACCGGCACGCCAGACCTGGCTTTTGCCAAGAAGTTTGCGGACGCGGTACACAAGGTTCATCCCGGCAAGATGCTGGCTTACAACTGCTCGCCGTCGTTCAACTGGAAGAAAAATCTGGACGATGCGACCATTGCCAAGTTCCAGCGCGAGCTCGGTGCCATGGGTTACAAGTACCAGTTCATCACGCTGGCCGGCATTCACTCGATGTGGTTCAACATGTACGACCTGTCGCAGGACTATGTCAAACGCGGCATGACGGCTTACGTCGAGAAAGTGCAAGAGCCCGAATTTGCAGCCCGCGAGCGCGGCTACACCTTCGTGTCCCACCAGCAGGAAGTCGGTACCGGCTACTTTGACGATGTCACCACGGCGATCCAGGGCGGCAAGTCCAGCGTGACGGCCTTGACCGGCTCCACAGAAGAAGAGCAGTTCCACTGAGATTGAGCACAGCAGGGGCGGCGTAAAATCACACCATTCCGGCTTCCCCTCCAAAAAGCGCGGCCTGTCCGCGCTTTTTCTTTTTCCTTTTGAAAACCATGATTCAAGTCACGCTTCCTGATGCTTCCAAACGCGATTTTCCGCAAGCTGTCACCGTGGCAGAAGTCGCTGCCTCCATTGGTGCGGGCTTGGCCAAGGCGGCCTTGGGCGGCAAAGTGGACGGCCTGTTGGTGGACACCAGTTTTTTGATCGAGCGCGACAGCGCTCTGGCCATCATCACCGCCAAGGACGCCGAAGGCCTGGAGCTGATCAGGCACTCCACTGCCCATCTGCTGGCCTACGCCGTCAAAGAACTTTTCCCGGAAGCGCAGGTGACCATCGGCCCGGTGATCGAAAACGGCTTTTTCTACGACTTCTCTTACAAGCGGCCTTTCACGCCCGAAGACCTGGAAGCAATTGAAATGCGCATGACCCAGCTCGCCGCCAAGGACGAGCCTGTGCTGCGCCGCGTGTTGCCGCGCGACGAGGCGGTGGCGCACTTCAAGTCGATCGGCGAGCACTACAAGGCCGAGATCATCGCTAGCATTCCGGCAGGCGAAGATGTCTCGCTGTACCGCGAAGGCGCTTTTGAAGACCTGTGCCGCGGCCCGCATGTGCCCAGCACCGGTAAGCTCAAATTCTTCAAGCTCATGAAGGTGGCCGGCGCCTACTGGCGCGGTGACCACCGCAATGAAATGCTGCAACGCATTTACGGCACGGCCTGGGCCAGCAAGGACGACCTGCAGCAGCACCTGACCATGCTGGAAGAAGCCGAAAAGCGTGACCACCGCAAGCTGGGCAAAGAACTCGACCTGTTTCACATAGATGACCATGCGCCGGGTCTGGTGTTCTGGCATCCCAAGGGTTGGACGGTCTGGCAGGGCGTCGAGCAGTACATGCGCCGCGTCTACCAGGACAACGGCTATCTGGAAGTCAAGGGCCCGCAGGTCATCGACAAGACGCTGTGGGAAAAAACCGGTCACTGGGACAAGTACCGCGAAAACATGTTCACCACCGAGAGCGAAAAGCGCGAATACGCGCTCAAGCCCATGAACTGCCCCGGTCACATCCTGATCTTCAAGCAGGGCATCAAGAGCTACCGCGATCTGCCGCTGCGCTACGGCGAGTTCGGTCAGTGCCACCGCAACGAGCCCTCGGGCGGCTTGCACGGCATCATGCGGGTGCGCGGTTTCACGCAAGACGACGGCCACATTTTTTGCACCGAAGAACAGATCCTGGCGGAGTGCGTCAACTACACCACCTTGCTGCAAAAGGTCTACACCGACTTCGGCTTCAAGAACATCATCTACAAAGTGGCCACGCGCCCGGAAAAGCGCATAGGCTCCGATGAAAGCTGGGACAAGGCCGAACATGCCTTGATGGAGAGCTTGCGCGCCTCAGCTTGCGAGTTCGAGATCGCCCCGGGCGACGGCGCTTTCTATGGCCCCAAGATCGAATACACGCTCAAGGATGCGTTGGGCCGTCAGTGGCAGTGCGGCACCATGCAGGTCGATTTTTCCATGCCCGAGCGGCTGGACGCCGAGTATGTGGGTGAAGATGGCGCGCGCCATCGCCCTGTGATGCTGCACCGCGCTATCGTCGGCAGCCTGGAGCGTTTCATTGGGATTTTGATCGAAGAACACGCCGGCGCGCTGCCCATCTGGCTGGCCCCGGTGCAGGTTTCGGTGCTCAATATCACCGACGCGCAGGCCGATTACTGTCGGGAAATCACCAAAACGCTGCAAAATCAAGGGCTTAGGGTCCATTTAGACCTTAAAAACGAGAAAATTACGTATAAAATACGCGAGCACTCAATGCAGAAGGTGCCTTACCTGCTGGTCGTTGGCGACAAGGAAAAGGATGCCGGAGCGGTTGCAGTGCGCGCCCGGGGCAACAAAGACCTTGGAGTGATGTCACTTGAAGCTTTTGCTGCGCAAATAGCCTCTGACATCGCAAACAAAGCCTGATTCGTTCACAGTTGTTGATCAATTTGGTCTGTCGTCCTTGTTGGGCGGGCGTAAGCTGCTATGGCTTTTATAGTAATTTTTGAAGGATCAGAACCATCGCTACTGAATTTCGTGACCGTCGTCACCGCGAAGAACGCAAGCATCGCTTGAACCGTGAAATCATGGCCCCCGAAGTGCGTCTGAGCGGGCTGGACAACGAGCCCTTGGGCATTGTCAACATCATGGAGGCTTTGCGCCTGGCCGGTGATGCTGATGTCGATCTTGTTGAGATATCCCCTACGGCCGTGCCCCCTGTGTGTCGGCTTATGGATTACGGCAAGTTTAAGTATGCGGAGCAGAAAAAAGCCGCCGAAGCCAAGTCCAAGCAAAAAGTCATTGAGGTCAAGGAAATTAAGTTCCGGCCCGGTACAGACGACGGTGACTACAACATCAAGGTGCGCAACATCAAGCGTTTTCTCGATGATGGCGACAAGTGCAAGATCACCTTGCGTTTCAGAGGTCGTGAGATCACTCACCAGGAACTCGGTTTGGCTTTGTTGGCCCGTATCAGGGATGAGTTGGCAGATTTGATTGTGGTTGAGCAGTTCCCTAAGCTCGAAGGCCGGCAGATGGTCATGATGATCGCGCCTGGCAAGAAAAAGCCCGGCTCTAAGTCTGCAGCGCCGTCTGAAGCGGCACCGGCTGCGACGACGGATTCTTGAGTGTTGGCTGTTGCGGCGATAATCGCAACAGTTGTGTTGTTCAACTCTTTTTGCGCTCGCGCTGAAAGATATTTTTAAAGGGGTGCTTGCACTCCTGAGACGCCAGATGAAAGTCAGGCGTTTTAAAAGCGAAGACGCAAGTCTTCGCGACCAGCGCCAGGTTTGAAAACCTGGCGCCGGACAAGCGGCTTGTTGCAAGACAGGTTGCTTGATAAGTGGCTCGGGGCCATCAAGTCTGCGGAAGGTTCGCAGCGCCTCGCGAGCACAAAATAAAAGGAGCATTCACATGCCCAAAATGAAGACCAAGAGCAGCGCTAAAAAGCGTTTTCGCGTCCGTCCAGGTGGTACCGTTAAACGCGGCCAAGCCTTCAAACGTCACATTCTGACCAAGAAGACCACCAAAAATAAACGCCATTTGCGCGGTGCTGTCGGTGTCCATGAGACCAATATGGGTCACATGGCACAGATGCTGCCAGGCATGGGTATTTAATTAACGACGAACAAGGAGTAATCACATGCCTCGCGTCAAACGTGGTGTAACGGCTCGCGCCCGCCACAAAAAAGTTCTCGCCCTTGCCAAAGGTTTTCGCGGTCGCCGCGGTAACGTCTTCCGGATCGCTAAAGAAGCGGTGATGAAGGCTGGGCAATATGCCTACCGTGACCGCCGTACCAAAAAACGTGTGTTCCGCCAGTTGTGGATCGCCCGTATCAATGCTGCAAGCCGTTCATTCGGCATGACTTACAGCCAATTCGCTAACGGCCTGAAAAAAGCCGGTATCGAAATTGACCGCAAGGTCCTGTCTGACATGGCTATTCACGACAGCGCTGCTTTCGGCGCCATCGTGGCGCAAGTCAAGGCCAAGCTCGCGGCTTGATCTTGAACAGTGTCCGGTTATTGACTTCATAGCCGGGCGCGACGTCAAAGACATGGGCCGGGGCTTGCAAAAGCTCTGGCCCTTTCTCATGGCGACATGCGAATTGCGCTTCAACCCGTACCCATTGAAAAATGATGAACCCATCTGACGCCCTTGATGAACTGGTAGTGGCTGCCAAAAAAAGTTTTGCCGATGCTGCAACGCCTGCAGACCTGGAAAACGCCAAGGCAATTTTTCTTGGTAAATCGGGGCGCGTTACCGATTTGATGAAAGGTTTGGCTACGCTCAGCGTGGAAGAAAAAAAATCCCGTGGTGCCGCAGTCAACCTGACCAAGCAGGCCATCGAGGCGGCGCTCAATGAGCGCCGGCAAGCGCTTGCCACCGCTGAGTTGCAAGCGCAACTCAAAGCGGAGTCTCTGGATGTTTCCTTACCCGGACGGCAAAGTAGCGCGGGTGGATTGCACCCTGTGTCTCTCACGCTGGAGCGGATCGAAGCGATCTTCGGCTCCATGGGCTTTGACGTGGCCCAAGGCCCCGAGATTGAGACCGATTGGTTCAACTTCACGGCGCTCAACACGCCTGAAGACCATCCGGCGCGCTCCATGCACGACACCTTTTATGTTGAAGGCGGCACCGAAGCCGCGCCCAACTTGCTGCGCACCCACACCAGCCCGATGCAGATACGTTACGCGGTGCAGCATGTCAAAAAACACCGCGCCCTGATTGACGCCGGTGGCCTGATGCCCGAGATCCGCGTGATCGCTCCGGGCCGCACTTACCGCGTGGACAGCGACGCCACGCATTCGCCCATGTTTCACCAGTGCGAAGGCCTGTGGATTGGCGAGAACGTCAGCTTCAAAGACCTGAAGGTCGTGTTCACCGATTTTTGCCGTACCTTTTTTGAATCGAACGACCTGGTGCTGCGCTTTCGCCCCAGCTTCTTTCCCTTCACCGAGCCCAGTGCAGAGATCGACATTCAGTTCCAGACCGGCCCTTTGGCAGGGCGTTGGCTGGAAGTGGCGGGCTCTGGTCAGGTGCATCCGAACGTGGTGCGCAACATGGGCCTGGACCCTGAGAAATACATCGGCTTTGCCTTCGGCATGGGCCCCGACCGCCTGACCATGCTGCGTTACGGCGTCAATGATTTGCGTTTGTTCTTTGATGGCGACATCCGTTTTCTGTCGCAGTTTCAGTAAGCAACCGCAATAAGAACACAGCAAGGTCACCCATGCAATTTCCAGAATCCTGGTTGCGCGAATTCTGCAACCCGCCCCTGAGTACTCAGCAACTCGCCGACACCCTGACCATGGCCGGTCTGGAGGTGGAAGAGCTCAAACCTGTGGCGCCGCCTTTCACCGGTATCGTGGTTGGTGAAATCAAAGAAGCCGTTCAGCACCCGAACGCAGACAAACTGCGTGTGTGCCAGGTGGACGTGGGGCAGGGCGCTTTGCTCAACATCGTTTGCGGTGCGCCCAATGCGCGCGTGGGCATCAAGGTGCCTTGCGCCATAGTGGGCGCCGAGCTGCCACCCGGCGAAGACGGCAAGCCCTTTGCCATCAAGATCGGCAAGCTGCGCGGCGTCGATAGCTTTGGCATGCTGTGCTCAGCCCGCGAGCTCAAGCTCTCAGAAGACCATGGCGGCTTGCTTGAATTGGCAGCTGACGCGGTGCTGGGTCAGGACATCCGGACTCACCTGTCGCTGGACGACACCTTGTTCACCCTCAAGCTCACGCCCAACTTGGCGCATTGCCTGAGCGTGTATGGCGTGGCGCGCGAGCTGGCGGCACTCACCGGCGCGCCTTTGAAGGCACCCGCTTTCCCGGCCGTGGCTGTCAATGATTCAACGCGCCTGGCCGTCAAGATCAGCGCGCCTGATCTGTGTGGCCGTTTTTCAGGCCGTGTGGTCCGGCAGGTCAACACCCGCGCCGCCACGCCGCAGTGGATGGTGGACCGGCTGGCCCGTTGCGGCCAGCGCAGCGTGACCGCGCTGGTGGACATTTCCAACTACGTGATGTTCGAGCTGGGTCGGCCCTCGCATATTTTTGACCTCGACAAGATCCATGGCAGCCTGGACGTACGCTGGGGGCAGGCGGGCGAGTCGCTCAAGCTGCTCAATGGCAACACTGTCACGGTCGATGGCAAGGTGGGCGTGATCGCTGATGATGCGCAGGTCGAGTCGCTGGCCGGCATCATGGGTGGCGACGCCACGGCCGTGTCGGACGACACGCAAAACATTTATGTCGAAGCCGCCTTCTGGTGGCCCAAGTCGATTGCCGGTCGTTCGCGCCGCTACAACTTCTCGACCGATGCTGGCCACCGCTTTGAGCGTGGCGTGGACCCGGGCCAGACTGTGGAGCACATTGAGCGCATCACGCAATTGATCTTGGATATTTGCGGTACAGCGGCCACGCAATGCGGCCCCATTGACGACATCCTGGTCAGCCTGCCGCCCGTCGTGCCCGTCACCTTGCGCGTAGCACGCGCCGTCAAAGTGATCGGTATGCCGTTGACGCAAGCCCAATGCGCTGATGCGCTCAAGCGCCTTGGTTTGCCCGTGAACGAAGGCCCAGGCACGCTGACCGTGTTACCTCCCAGCTACCGCTTTGACTTGCAGATCGAGGAAGACCTGATCGAAGAAGTCGTGCGCATGGTGGGCTATGAGCAGTTGCCCGCCACGCCGCCATTGGCGCCTATTTCTGCGCGCATCCGCCCTGAGGCCGAACGCAGCCCGTTTGCCGTGCGCCGCGCCCTGGCCGCGCTGGGTTACCAGGAAACCATCAACTTCAGCTTTGTCGAAGAGCGCTGGGAACACGAGCTCGCTGGCAACCCCAACCCGATCAAGTTGCTTAACCCGATCGCCAGCCAGATGAGCGTGATGCGTTCGTCGCTGGTCGGCTCTTTGGTGCAAGTGCTCAAGTTCAACCTGGACCGCAAGGCCAGCCGTGTGCGGGTGTTTGAACTCGGCCGTGTGTTCTTGCGCAGCCCCCAGACGCAAAGCACAGACACCACGGTGGCCGGCTTTGACCAACCCATGCGCGTGGCCGGTCTGGCCTACGGCCCGCTCGACAGCTTGGGCTGGTCCCGCGCAGACCGCCATGTTGATTTCTTTGACATCAAGGGCGATGTAGAGACGCTGCTGGCACCTTTGCAAGCTGTGTTTGAGCCGGCCACGCATCCATCGATGCACCCGGGTCGCTGCGCCAGTGTCAGCGTACAGGGCCGGCAGATCGGTTTTGTGGGTGAGCTGCACCCGCAGTGGCGCCAAGGTTACGAGTTGGCCCAAGCGCCTGTTTTGTTCGAGCTTGAACTCGATGCCGTTTTGCAGCGCAGCGTTCCGCTGTTCAGCAATGTCAGCAAACATCAACCGGTTGAGCGGGATTTAGCAGTCATCGTCAGCGAAACCGTGACACACAGCGCTTTGATGGCCGCCATCAACAGTGCCGGCATCAGCCAGTTGCTGCGTTCAGCCACTTTGTTTGATGTTTACC
>JAIPDA010000051.1 GCA_021737905.1 Rhodoferax sp. | reverse complement strand
GCTTACAAAAGTACCTGAAACAAGGCTTTAAAAAAGGCTTGGGAGGAGTTTTAAAAAGTGGCAGCGGGTGCGCCGGGCGGGGGCGCGGGCAGCGCGCCTTCGCCTTGCAGCAGGGCGATTTTGCGCGCCAGGCCGCCAGCGTAACCGGTGAGGGCGCCGCCAGCGCCCATCACGCCGTGGCAGGGCACGATGACGCTGATCGGGTTGCGCGCGATGGCGCCGCCCACTGCGCGCACGGCAGCAGGGCGGCCGATGCGCTCGCTCAAAGCGCCGTAACTGCAGGTGTGCCCGTGTGGCAGCCCCCGCAGGGCCTGCCACACCGCTTGCTGAAAAGCCGTGCCGGCACTCAAGTCCAGCGGCAGATCGAAGTCGCTCAGTGTGCCGTCAAAGTAGGCGCCGATCTGGCGCGCTGCTTCCGCCAGCACGGGGTGCAAGGGCTGCGCCGGCCATATCGGTGCCGTGCCAGCCGCAGCCTCGCCAGCCAGCTCAAGCGGCAGGTGCTGCTGGCCTTCAAACCAGGCACCGGCCAGGCCGGCCGGGCTGGCGGCCAGCGTCAGCCGGCCCAGCGGGGTGGGGCAGATGCTGGTGACCAACAGAGTTTTGAATTTCATGTGCTAGTTAGGGGCGAAATGTGTGGGGGAAGTGGGGTAAACAGGCAGAAAAAAACCATCGTAAATGCTCCAAGGGTACGTTATGGGGGTGACCTGCCCCCCATAAACCGTACCAGCCATATTTCCAAGAAGTCCATCACCCCAGCGTCTTGCGAATGTCCTTGGTCAACAAGTACAAATGTGCCGCATCAATGGGCGACGGCTCAAAACCGTAGCTTTGGTAAAACCCGATGGCTGACTCGTCGATGGCGTGCACCATCAAGGCCCTAGCGCCTATAACTTCGCAGGCTTGCAAGTACTTACCCAGCGCGCTTTGCAACAGGCTTCGCCCCAGGCCTTGGCCTTGGGCTTTGAGGTCAACCGCCAGCCGGGCCAGCAGCAGCATGGGGACAGGGTGTCTGGCCAGACCTTTGCTGACGCGCGACGGAACGGCGGCGTGCTCGGCCAACGCAGCCGCCAGGCTGTAATAGCCGCTGATCTGCCGGCCAGACAAACTCACAAAGGTGCGGGCGCTGCCATTGGCCTGATTGAGCAAAGCGTAGCGTTGTAAGAACTGGTTCAAGGGCGTTTTGCCGCAATCAAACAATGCGGTTTCGTGGCGTGCAGTGAGCAGCTCTGGCTGGCTGAAAGTCATCCAGAAAATACGCTGGGCTTGGCAAACAACTGACGCAGACCGGGCACATCGCGGGCGGGTGCGTCCAGCGCTTGATGAAGCGCCTGCATTTGCTGAGCTGACAACGCAAAACGCGTTTGGTCGCCCAGCACCCGCGCAGCTGCGTCACGAGACGCCGTCAGCACAAAAGCGCTAAGGGTCTGGTCTTGCAGTTGGGCTGCTTTTTCAAGGCTGGCTTTGACTTCAAGAGTGGCCCTGATTTCAATGCGTTCGGCTCGGCTGGATAGGTTCATGACTGAATTATCCGTACAAGTTCCGTACACGTCAAGATTGATCGAGCTGACCACCAAAACAATCGCCTTGCGAGGTAGCGACTATCGCGTTGTGCAACACGCCCACCCTCCATCCAGATCGCCGCCCCCACCCGCCTGGGCCGCAGGGATAAGCACTACACCGCAGCCGGGCAAAAGTGACCACCGGGCAAGACGCGGCCGAGGGGCTCATCAACTATATGAATGAACGTCCGGTTAGCAGCGAAAGCCAACATTCACCCAAGGCTTCTCACTCGCGTTTTGAGTCATTCCGCTGTCATTTCATGTGACCTGTAGCTGAAAGCCCAATTTGTACTGACTCTCCTCTTGAGTCGATTGGTTCAGTTTTTAGTTTGTTTAGATAATTCCAAAGTGAGCGAGACTTGTCATCGACATGTGCGTGCCATTGGGTGACATAACTGCTGGCGGCATTAGCATGGTAACAAGGGATTCTTAAGTATTCAAGAACGGCCCCAGGGCCACCTATGGACCCTACTTTATGCCCGCGAAGCCACCCTTTCGCACTCCCTCGGCTAACTAGTCGCACAGTTCGCCTCACCACCGATGCGACCATTGATGGAGAGCCGAATGTTGAAATATGTATGATTTTTTGCATTTTATGCGCAAAAAACAGAATGAAGGTGTAGGATCGGGTCATGCTTATCGAGTTTTCAGTTACAAATTACAAGTCCATCCTTGAGCGTCAGACGCTCAATATGGCCGCCTCTGCTTACAGTGAGCTGGAATCGCTCAACACTTTCGTCCCCGACCAAGAGGATGGCGTGCCTCGCCTGCTGCGCTCTACTGTTTTGTACGGCCCCAACGCTTCGGGCAAAAGCACGCTGATTCAGGCGCTGCGGTTTGTAGAAGACAAAGTACTCAACTCGCAAAAGGAAAGCCAAGCTGGTGACGCCATTGATGTAGTTCCGTTCAGACTGACGGCAGCGTCACGTGCAGCGGATAGCGAGTTTGGGGTGACATTTGTAGAGCAGGGTGTTCGTTACGAATATGGCTTTTGCTGCAACCGTGAGCGGTTTACAGAAGAGTGGCTCATCGCCTATCCGCTGGGCCGCGCACAGAAATGGTTTCACCGCGTGTTTGATGCTAAGGTGGAGAAGGATGTCTACAAGTTCAGCACGTCGTTCCTTGGTGGGAAGACGCGGCATGGTCTTTGGAAGGAGCAAACCCGTTCCAATGCCTTGTTCTTTTCAACGGCGATCCAACTTAACAACGAACAGCTCAAACCTGCCTTTGAGTGGTTCAAGTTGCGTTTGAGGGTGGTTGACTCTGTGCGTGGCTTCAGCCCGAGCTATACCGTGCAACGCTGCGGTAAGGATGATGACCGTCAGCGGGTGATTGCATTGATGAATTCGGCTGACTTATCTATTGCCGATATCCAACTGAAAGAAACGGTTTTTTCAGCTGAGTCGTTGCCCAAAGACATGCCTGCAGCCATCCGCGACGAGTTTTTGAAGGACATGGCTGGCAGGAAGTTCCTTGAGCCCCGTTTCTTTCACAAAGACGTAGACACGACAGAAGTCGTGGAGTTTGACGAGTCAGAGGAGTCTGACGGCACTCGTGCGCTATTTGCCTTAGCCGGGCCGTGGCTGGATGTGATTGAAAACGAACGGGTACTGGTGGTGGATGAGCTCGACAACAGCCTTCACCCTTTGCTGGTGCACCAGCTGGTCAAGCGCCTGCACCACGAGGGTACCAAGGCCCAGCTTATCTTTACGACCCATGACACTACGCTGCTCAGCCAAAAGTTGCTGCGCCGTGATCAGATTTGGTTCATGGAGAAAGATGACAAAAGCGCCACTCGCCTGTACCCGTTGTCCGACTTCAGCCCACGTGAGAACGAGGCCATTGAGCGCGGTTATCTTAATGGGCGCTATGGGGGCATTCCGTTTTTGAAGGACTTGGACTTCTATGGGGTCTGAGGACCTGTTTCATCGTCGCAAGGCGCGTGGTAGTGCTGAGCTGCAACGGCAAAAACGTGAGCGTGCGAAATACAAGCGCTACCTGATTGTTTGCGAGGGGACTAAAACAGAGCCCCATTACCTGCGCGAGTTCCTGGACGATTTGCGAATCCGACCTCAGATGGTACGCATTGCTCCCAATCAAGGTGTGTCTCCTGATAGGGTGGTGGCGCATGCCCTAGCACTTTATGAAGAAGATGCCCCGGCAGGCGATGCTTATGACATGGTGTACTGCGTGTTTGACCAGGACAAACACACCACCTTCGATTCATCCGTTCAACGCACAAAAGATTTGTATTCTGCTGGTAAGCCATTCGTGGCCATTACGTCGACGCCGTGTTTTGAAGTTTGGTTGCTGCTGCATTTTGGGTACTCGGATCAACCGTTTCATCCCGCTGGTAAAAAGTCAGTGGGTGACCAAGTCATTGCGACATTGAAGACCAAGCCAGGATTTGCGGATTACGGAAAAGGTCAAAAAGGAATTTATGGGCAATTGATAGCCAAGTTGGCCGATGCGCTTACCCATGCGGAGCGGTTGCGTAAGCATAAGCTTGCTACTGGGAGCCGCAACCCAGCAACCGATATGGATGAATTAGTCAAAACTATCCGGTTACTTGCAGCAAAATGAGGTGGTGATTCAGGCATCCCGATCAGTATGCATGTGAAATATCGGGCAAAAGTACATCTGAACCACTATTTTTGCAGGCTAAATATGTCGGCTATAGAGCTCTGAAATCGACAGGTTGTAGAACCTTACAGATTAATTTTGTAAGTTGAGCGAGGGCTGTTATCTGACCGCTTCCAGCCTGTTGCAGACCCACTGCCCGACTCAGCCATTGACGCCTACTGCCCCTTTGCAGCAGCGATCGCGGCAAACGTGGCGCGGCAGTCGCCGCACCTATGAGCAAGTGATGCTCGACAACTCGTGAATCACTGCGCCGTGTGGACCCAGTTCTCTACTTCCAGCGCAGGCACCCGTGCGAACTCCCCCATGTTGTTCGTCACCAGCACCAGGCCTTCGCTACGGGCGTGCGCTGCAATGTGCATCTCGTTCACACCGATAGGCTGGCCGAGCTTTTCCAAGGCGGCGCGAATGGCTCCGTCATGCTGGGCGGCCTTGGTGCCATAGGGCAGAACTTCCAGGCGACTGTAAAAGTCCTCGCTAGCGGCCAGGTTCTCGCTCACACGGCTGCTTTTCTCCGCACCGTGCAAGAGTTCGGCCAGGGTAGTCGAGGAAATGGCCATGCGGCTGGCGTTGGCGTTGAAGGTGGAAAGCACCTCGACGGGTCGGCGCTTCAACACGTCGATGACGATGTTGGTGTCCAGCAGTTAACGCAGCATCAAAGCGCCTCTCTGTCCGGCTGGTGCTGGGTGGCGCGCTCGGGCAGGAAGTCGTCGCTCACTGTGGGGCCACCCAGAAAGAAGCTGTCCCAGGTTTGGCCTAGGGGGGCGATGATGCGCTCATTGCCCTTGACGCGAATGGCTACCTTTTGGACACCCTCGGGTAGTCGCACGTCCAGCGGGAGGCGTACGGCCTGGGTACGGTTATTGACAAAAACAGTGCCGATGGACATGACTGCCTCCTGAGGAAATGTATATAGCAAGCGTATACAGCAGCTTTCCAGCCGTCAATTGGGCGTTTTACAAAGGTCCCGGCTCCGCCACAGCACACGCGTTGCGAGCTCCAGCGTAAAGCCAAATTAAACCTCCCTATTTAAGCCTTGGGCATCGCAGCTCATCAGGACTTGGGCAAACACAGGTTTGATCTGGCTGCCCGGGTTGGCGACGAACTTGGCAATGTGGGTGTGGCTGGGCGGGTTGTCGCCGCTGATGGCGATCGCCTTGCTGCGACAGGCCTCGGGCTGATCTCGCCGCCTACAATCATTGTCAAAGTGCACCCTCTTTTTCTCCGCCTGACAGCGCCAAGGACATCCGTTCATGCAAGTGACCCCCTCGATTTTCAAGGCCTACGACATCCGTGGCGTGGTGCCTTCGACCATTCACGAAGACATGGCCGAGGCCCTGGGCAAAGCCTTTGGCACGGTGGCGCTGGCCCAGGGTGAGCGCACGGTGGCGGTCGGGCGTGACGGCCGCCTGAGCGGCCCGGCGCTGAGCGCGGCCTTGATGCGCGGCCTGCGCGCCGTGGGTGTTGCGGTGATCGACGTGGGTGCGGTGACCACGCCCATGCTTTATTTTGCGGCCAGCACCTTGTGCCGCAGCGGCATTCAGGTCACCGGCAGCCACAACCCCCGGGACTACAACGGCTTCAAGATGGTGATGGCCGGCCGGGCGATTTACGGGGACGACATCCAGGCTTTGCGCAGCATCATGGAAGCCGAAAGTTGGCAACTGGCCGCTACGCCGGGCACGCTTGAGCAGGTCGATGTGCTGCCGGCTTACAGCAAGCGCATCGCTAGCGACATAAAGCTGGCGCGCCCCCTGAAGATCGTCATCGACTGCGGCAACGGCATTGCCGGCGCATCGGCCCCGGCGATCTTTCGCGCGCTGGGTTGCGAAGTCATCGAGCTCTTCAGCGAGGTGGATGGCAACTTTCCCAACCACCACCCCGACCCCAGCAAACCCGAAAACCTGCGCGACTTGATCGCCGCGCTGCAAAGCGGCGATGCTGAGCTCGGGCTGGCCTTTGACGGTGACGGTGACCGTCTGGGCATCATCACGAAGGATGGCCAGAACATTTTTCCGGACCGGCAGATGATGCTGTTTGCGCGAGACGTGCTGCAGCGGGTGCCAGGCGGCATCATCGTCTACGACGTCAAATGCTCGCAGGCGCTGGCACCCGTGATCACGGCAGCCGGCGGCACGCCGCTGATGTACCGCACCGGCCACTCACTCATCAAGGCCAAGATGCGCGAAGTCAATTCGCCGCTGGGCGGCGAGATGAGCGGGCATATTTTCTTCAAAGAGCGCTGGTTTGGTTTTGACGACGGCACTTATGCCGGCGCACGCCTGCTGGAGATCGTCAGCCGCACGCAGGACGTGGCGGCGCTGCTCAATGGTTTGCCCAGCAGCTTCAGCACGCCCGAACTCAATGTGGCCTGCGCCGAAGGCGAGCCGCAAGCCCTGGTCACTGCACTGGTGGCAACGGCCCACTCACTGACCGGTGGCGTGCCGCGCTTTGCCGCCCCGGCGCAGCTCTCCACCATGGACGGCTTGCGCGTGGACTGGCCGGACGGTTTCGGCCTGATCCGCAGCTCCAACACCACGCCGGTGCTGGTGCTGCGTTTCGAAGGAACAACGCCGGCGGCTTTACAGCGCATTGAAAAAGACATGCTGGCGCTGTTGCACAGCGTCAAGCCCGACGCGCACTTCGCGGCTGCTGCGCATTGACGACTGGCGCCAAACGCCCGCTCTGACGCGCCATACTCAGCGCATGTCATCACTTTTCCTACAGCTCTACGCCTTGTTGATGCGCTGCGCGCAGCCTTTGCTGCGCCGCAAGCTGGCGCGCCGCGCCCTGGCCGAGCCGGGCTACTCCCAAGCCGTGCCCGAGCGCTGGGGCCACTACACGCAGCCACCCGAGGCCAGCAGCGAGCTGGTCTGGGTGCATGCGGTGTCGCTGGGTGAGACGCGCACGGCTGGCATTTTGCTGGGCGAATGGCGGGCGCAAGTACCCGGCTTGCGCGTGCTGCTCACGCACGGCACGGCCACCGGCCGTGAACAAGGTTTGACCCTGCTGCAGCCCGGCGATGTGCAGGTTTGGCAGCCCTGGGACAGCCGCGCTGCGGTGGATCGCTTTTTAACGCACTTCAAGCCGCGTCTGGGCGTGCTGCTCGAAACCGAAGTCTGGCCCAACCTGATGGCTGCCGCGCAAGCGCAGGGCTTGCCGGTGGCGCTGGTGAATGCGCGCATGTCGCCCAAGTCACTGGCCTCAGCTCTGCGCCTGGCCTGGCTGGCGCGGCCGGCTTATGGGGCGCTGGCCGCCGTGTACCCGCAGACCGAGGCCGATGGCCGCAGGCTGGCGCAACTGGGCGCGCCGGTGGCCGGTGTTTTAGGCAACCTCAAGTTTGACGCTAGGCCCGATGATTTTCAGCAAGCGCTTGCCCGAAATTGGCGCACTCGCCTGGAGCAGCCGGTGTTGATGTTGGCCAGTTCGCGAGAGGGCGAAGAAATCGAATTTTTGCGGCAATGGCAAGCCCTCAAGCTGGAGGCGCAGCCGGCGACGGCTTTAAAGCGCGTGTTGATCGTGCCGCGCCATCCGCAGCGCTTTGACGAAGTTGCGCAACTGGTTCGGGCGCAGGGATTGACCGTATCACGGCGTAGTCTGTGGGCCGGCGCGCCCGCCGATGACCCGGCTGCCATGCAAGCCGATGTCTGGTTGGGCGACAGCCTGGGTGAGATGGCGCTGTACTACACGCTCAGCGACATCGCTTTGCTGGGCGGTAGTTTTCAAGCTTTGGGCGGCCAGAATTTGATTGAGCCCGCAGCCTGTGCCTGCCCTGTGGTGATGGGCCCGCACACTTTTAATTTTGCAGAGGCAGCGTTGGCCGCTGAATCTGCTGGCGCCGCTTTTCGGGTGAAAGATATGCAAGCCGGGCTGTCCCGCGCGCTGGCTTTGTTCAATGAGCCGGCAGCTTTAGAGCAAGCCAAGTCGGCTGCCTTGGCCTTTGGGGCCAGCCATGGCGGGGCCGCGGAGCGCACCGTGCAGGCGCTGAACCAACTGGCTGCCGTGCCGCGCGCCTGAAGCCTTGGCTCAGGCGCTTACTTGACCAGCAGGCTGTTGATGGCTTGCAGATCTTCGGCGCGCAGCGATCCGTTGGCCTGACGCAGACGCAAGCCGCCGACCAGCACGTCATAACGCGCTTTGGCCAGGTCCCGCTTGGTCTGGAACAACTGGCTTTGCGAGTTCAGCACATCGATGTTGATGCGCACGCCGACCTGGTAACCCAGGCGGTTGGCGTCCAGCGCGCTCTGGCTGGAGAGTTCAGCCGCTTCCAGTGCCTTGACCTGACCCTGGCCGGACACCACACCAAAAAACGCCGTGCGAGTCGACTGCGCGACGTTGCGACGCGCGCCTTCTAAGTCACTGCTGGCTTTGTCGCTCAAGGACAGGGTTTCGCGTATGCGGTTTTGCGTCGAAAAACCTGCAAACAGCGGCACATTCAGGCTCAGGCCGATGGTGGCGGTGTTGGTGTTGAAAGAGGCGGTAGAAGATGATGTGCCGCTGGGGTTGCGCGTGATGTTGTAGCTGCCGGTCAGGTCCAGGGTGGGCTTGTGGCCGGCCTCGGCCTTGGTCACTTCAAGCTTGGCGATTTCAAGATTGCTCTGCGCCACACGAATGCTGGGGTGTGCGCTTTCAGACTGCAGCACCCAGGTGTTGACATCCGCTGGCTCGATGGGTTGTAGCACGGGGGGTGCTGCCAGACTGCGCGGCTGCGTGCCTTGCTTGCCCACCAGTTGGTCAAGGGCGATTTTTTTCACGCGCAAGTCATTCTCGGCGGCAATTTCCTGGGCCAGCACCAGATCAAAGCGGGCTTGCGCTTCACGGGTGTCGGTGATGGTGGCGGTGCCCACTTCAAAGTTGCGCTTGGCGGATGCCAGTTGCTCGGCCACGGCCGCTTTTTGCGCCTTGACAAAGTTCAGGCTGTCTTGCGAGGCCAGCGCATCAAAGTAAGTCTGGCTGGTGCGCACAATCAGCTCTTGCTCGGCGGCGTCCAGCTGTGCGCGTGCAAGCGTGAGCTGCTTTTGGCCCTGATCGAAGGTAGCCCGGTTGCTGGGCCGGTACAGCGGGTGCGAGGCACTGAGGGTGGCACCTTGGGTGTTGAAAGAGCGGATAAGGCTTGAACCAGTGGAAAGGGTTGTATCAAAATCCGTGAGGGTCGCCGTGCCGGACAAACTGGCGGTGGGCAGTATGCTGGCGCGTGACTGCTCCGCACGTGCCAGGTTGGCGTCGTATTGCAACTTGGCTGACAGGTAGGTGGCATCAAAGGCGCGGGCTGAGTCGTACAGTTCCACCAGACTTTGTGCCTGCGCAGCGGGTGCAAAAGCGGCCAGGATGCCTGAGATGGCCAAGGATAAAACGGTGAGAGAGCGTTGGGGATGAATCATGAGCTTGGATGGTGTGAGAAAAAAAAGAAAAATCAGTAGCGCGGCACCGAGGGGTCCACTTCGTGTGACCATGCATCAATGCCGCCTTGCAGGTTGACCACGTGGGCAAAGCCGTTTTGCGCCAGGTAATTGGCGACTTGCAGGCTGCGCATGCCGTGATGGCACAGGCAGGCCACAGGCTGGCCGGGGTCGAGTTCGGCCAGGCGCTGCGGCACTTCGCGCATCGGAATGCGCAACAAGTCAAAGCCGTCTTCTTGCACGCAGGCAGTTTGCAGTTCCCAGGGCTCGCGCACGTCCAGCATGACAGGCCTGGCAGCCTGCTCACCGGCTGCGCTCAGCTGGTCCCGCCATTGGGCGAATTCAGAAGGGGCGACTTGCAAGACCATAGAAAATTTAAAAGCAAAAGGCAGAAGGTGTCGGGAAGTTCAGCAGGCGGGGGGCCAGCGTGTCCCATGCTGCGGAGTGGCGCATGGCGTGAGCGTCGACGCGCGTGCTCAGACTGGCCCGCATGACGGGCTCTTCCCCCACGATAGCGCTCAAACGGCCGCCGGTTTTGAGCAGCGCCAGCAACTCAGGCGGCACCTGGGCCACGGAGCCGCTGAGCACAATCACGTCAAAAGGCCCGGACAGTCCGGCCTGATCGGCTGCGCCCGGGTTCAGCAGGCTGGCGCCATCGAGCTGCAGCACTTCGGCGTTGTGGATACCGGCTTTTTGCAGGTTCAAACGGGCCGCGCGGGCCAGCGCCGGGTCGATTTCCAGCGTGACAACATGCTGGGCACGGTGCGCCAGCAAAGCAGCCATGTAGCCGGAGCCGGTGCCGATTTCCAGCACTTTTTCGTGCTTTTGCACATTCAAGTCTTGCAAAAGGCGCGCTTCAACCCGGGGGGGCAGCATGCATTGACCCGGTTCGGCATGCGGGGCCAGCGGAATTTCCATGTCCACAAAAGCCAGGGCTTTATGAGCCAAAGGCACAAAATCTTCGCGTTTGACCACCGCCAGCAGGGAAAGAACCTGGCTGTCGAGCACCTCCCAGGGGCGGATTTGCTGCTCGATCATGTTAAAGCGGGCTTGTTCGTAATTCATGGGTGTTCAAGGCTGCGGCAAGTGGAGAAAAGTATTCATTTTAGCGATTGGCTGATTGGTGCGTTCAGACCGGCGGCGAGGCGTGGTCAGGACCCCGCCACAGTCGTTTGAGCCACTCGGCCAGGTCATCAAGGTAAGAGTAGGCCACGGGCACCACCACCAGGGTCAAAAGGGAGGAGGTGATGACGCCGCCAATGACCGCCTGGCCCATGGGGGCGCGCTGCTCAGAGCCTTCGGTCAGCGCGAAGGCCAGCGGCAACATACCGAAAATCATGGCCAGCGTGGTCATCAGGATGGGGCGAAGCCGAACCCGGGCAGCCATCAAAAGCGCTTCGTTGCGTGGCAAACCCGGCTGCAACACGCCGGCTTCGTCGGTGTGTTCACGGCGTACGCGGATGGCAAAGTCCACCAGCAAGATGGCGTTTTTGGTGACCAGGCCCATCAGCATCACCACACCGATGATGGAGAACATGGACAGGGTCGAGCCGAACAGCATCAGCGCCAGTACCACGCCAATCAGCGTCAGCGGCAGCGCAGTCATGAGCGCCAGCGGTTGCAAAAAGCTTTTGAACTGGCTGGCCAGAATCATGTAGATGAACAGTACGGCCAAAACCAAGGCGCTGATGGCGTAGTCAAAGGATTCGGCCATGCTCTTGGTGGAGCCGCCGAACTGGTAGCGGTAGCCCGGCGGGAAGTTGATGCCGTCCAGTGCAGCGCGAATCTCTTTGGAAACCTCACCGCTGGCGCGCTGGTAAACGTTGGCATTGATCGCCACTTCACGGCTGAGGTCGCGCCGGTTGATCTGGTTGGGCCCCACCCCGGCCTGGATGCTGGCCAGCTGGTTCAGCTGCGCAAAGCGAACAGTGCCATCGCTGGCCGATGTGATGGCCAGCGGCAAACGCTCCAAATCTGCGGGCGAACTGCGTGCATCAGGGGCCAGCCGCACATTCACGTCATAGGTTTGGTCGTTGGGCGCACGCCAGTTGCCCACGGTCTGCCCGGCCACCAACGTGCGCAGTGAGCTGCTCAGTTGCGCCACGGAAAAGCCCAGATCGGAGGCTGCCTGGGCTCGCACTTCGATTTCAAAGGTGGGTTTGTCCGGTTTGATGCTGGAGTCCAGGTCCACCAGCCCGGGGATGGTGACGATTTTGGCCGTCACCAACTTGGACAGCCGTTCAAGCTCCTTGAAATCCGGGCCCTGCAAAGAAAACTCGATTTGTTTGTTGCCACCCACGCTGTCCAGCAAGCCTGCATGCGTGACGGTGATGCCTGGCACTTGCTGAAGCCGCTGGCGCAATGCGGCGGCAATATCGTCGGCGCTGCGCTGGCGCGATTTGCGATCAACCAGCCGGATGTAAAGGCTGGCGTACATCTTTCCTTGAGCGTTGCCGGTATTGATGGTGGCCAGCGTGTAGCGCACTTCCGGAAAACTGCGCACGATGGTGTCGACCTGCTTGGCCTTGGC
>JAIPDA010000050.1 GCA_021737905.1 Rhodoferax sp. | reverse complement strand
CGCAGCGTGCCGCCCTGAGCAGCGCCGCCCAGGTGGTGGTGGCCACAGACAGCCCGGTGATCGTTCAAGCCTGTGGAGAGCATGGCGTACGCGCAGTGCTCACGCGCGCCGATCACCCCAGCGGCAGCGACCGCCTGGCCGAAGCTTGTACGCTGCTGGACTTACACGCTGACGAGGTGGTGGTCAATGTTCAGGGTGACGAACCGCTGATCGACCCGGCCCTGATCAACGCCGTGGCCCAGCTGCTACAAGACCGCCCGGACTGCGCCATGAGCACGGCAGCCCATGCCATCGACCAACTGGCCGATTACCTCAACCGCAACATTGTCAAAGTCGTTCTGGATGCGCGCAACACCGCGCTTTATTTCAGCCGCGCACCCATCCCCTTGGGCCGCGACTTTGAGGGCACCGCCTGGTGGCAGGCATCCAGCATGCCGGCGCCACTGCGGCATGTGGGCATTTACGGCTACCGCAGCGGGTTTTTGTGCGAATTTCCGACCCTGCCGCAAGCGCCCATTGAGCAACTCGAATCCTTAGAGCAGTTACGCGCACTTTGGCACGGTCACCGCATCGCGGTACATATCACGCAAAACCCGCCCGGTATGGGTGTAGACACCCCCGAAGACCTGGCACGGGTGCGCAGTTTACTGGCCGACCCATCCTGACCCCGTCGCAGGCTAGGATTGCCCAGACAGTCCGCAATTTTCTAAGGCCTGCATGCTATCCTTGAGTCGATAAATAAACGGGCCAGCTTCGAGGCCAATTAAAACGAGACAACGAAGGCTTGCGCAAAGCGGCCGGGCGCAGATTTACCTGAAAGCGAGGACAAGCATGAGACTGATATTACTGGGCGCCCCTGGCGCTGGCAAAGGCACACAAGCCACCTTCATTTGCCAAAAATACAGCATTCCTCAAATCTCCACGGGCGACATGCTGCGCGCCGCTGTCAAGGCCGGAACGCCGCTGGGCGTGCAAGCCAAAAAAGTCATGGATGCAGGGGGTCTGGTCAGCGATGACCTGATCATCAATCTGGTTAAAGAGCGCATCACCCAGGCAGATTGCGCCAAGGGGTTTTTATTTGACGGCTTCCCCCGAACCATTCCGCAAGCTGACGCCATGAAGTCGGCCGGCGTCAAGCTTGATTACGTGCTGGAAATTGACGTGCCTTTCGAGGCCATCATCGAGCGCATGAGCGGACGCCGATCGCATGCCGCCTCAGGGCGCACCTACCATATCAAGTACAACCCACCCAAAACCAGCGGTGTAGACGACGTCACGGGCGAGCCCCTGATCCAGAGGGAAGACGACAAAGAAGAAACTGTGCGAAAACGCCTGGAAGTCTACAGCGCCCAGACCCGACCACTGGTGGATTACTACGCCAATTGGGCCCAAAAAGATGCGGCCGTTGCACCGCGGTATCGCGCCATCAGCGGCATCGGCAGCGTGGACGACATCACTGCACGCGCATTCAAAGCGCTGGCAGACTGAGCGCGCTCAGCGCTTTGCGCTGCAAACATCAGCTCGATTGCATCAGCTCCAGCATCAAAGCGATGCGGGCTTTGGCTGAGTTCAAGCCGGGAGCGGCCGGCAGCGCATCATTTGCCCCTTCGAAGATGCGACCCTCCGTGCAACGGGTAGCACGCAGCACTTTGACCCCTTGTGCCATGGCCACCAGCAAGGCCGCTTCCAGGTCCCGGTGCACCGTTCCGTTGCCGGTGGTGCTCACCACCAAGCCCTGCACACCGGCCTCCACCAGAGCCCTGACGGCCCAACCATCGGCGCCGGCATGGCTCATCACCACCTCCACTCGTGGCCAGCGGGTGTCGGCCAGTCGGCCCAGTAAAGCAGCCCTGCCCTCCAGCAAACCGGTCGATGCATGCGGCCAGGGCCTTAACTGGCGCAACCGGCCCTCTTCGACATAAGCAATCGGTCCGGCGTCGCCGGCACTAAAAGCGTTCAGGCGGTAAGGATGTGTTTTTTGAACATCTTCAGCGCCAAACACCGCACCAGCACACACGACGCTCACACCGCCAGCCCCCGGGCTTGCCGCTACGGCCAGCGCATCCATCATGTTTTGCGGCCCGTCGGGAGCCAGGGCTGTGGCCGGGCGCATGGCACAGGTCAGCACCACGGGTTTGGACGGCATCAGCAGCGCATGCAGAAAGTAAGCTGTCTCTTCCAGCGTGTCCGTACCGTGGGTGATGACTACCGCCTGCACTTCTGACAATGAAAGATGGTGTGCCACGCGCTGCGCCAGCTTGACCCAGACCTCAAAACCCATGTCCTTGCTGTCGAGTTGCGCGAGCTGTTCGACGATCAAACGATCCGCGTCAGCACCGTTGCCGGCTGCCGGCAGACCTGCCAGCAAATCAGCGACCCCCAGCTGCCCGGCCGTGTAGCCGGTATGGTCCATGGGACTGGCTGCAGTACCGGCAATGGTGCCGCCGGTGCCCAAAATCACTATTTTTTGACCCATTGCTTGCAAACTTTCAAAAACTGGATAAAAATACAGCTACTGTTTATTAAAACAGTGCCGATGAAAAAACCGGCACAAAACACAGTAGGCGAACGCGAAAATTCAACAGGAGCCATGCCATGACCATTCTCAGCGACATTTCCCGCCTAGCCGAAGGCCCCAAACTCACTGCACGGCAGCAACAGATCCTCGAGCTGATTCAAAGCGCCATCGCCCGCACCGGCGCGCCCCCAACGCGTGCAGAAATCGCCAGCGAGCTAGGTTTCAAGTCTGCCAACGCCGCCGAAGAGCATCTGCAAGCGCTGGCTCGCAAAGGCGCCATCGAACTGGTCAGCGGCACTTCCCGCGGCATCCGACTTCGCAGTGACACCCTGCGCTCACTCAATGAGTCACGCAACAAGCAGTTTTCCCTGCCCTTGCCAAGCCTGGCCCAGCTCGCCCTGCCTCTGGTGGGCCGGGTTGCCGCCGGCAGTCCTATTCTCGCGCAGGAGCACATTGAGCAAACCTATTTCTTTGAGTCCAGTTTGTTTCAGCGCCAGCCTGACTACCTGCTCAAAGTACGCGGCATGAGCATGCGCGACGTTGGCATCATGGACGGCGACCTGCTGGCCGTGCAACAAAACAAAGAAGCACGCAACGGTCAAATCGTGGTGGCGCGCCTTGGCGATGAAGTTACCGTCAAGCGGCTGCGCCGGACTAAGAACCATATTGAACTCTTGCCCGAAAATACGGACTTCGAAACCATCATCGTGCAGCCCGGTGAACCCTTTGAAATTGAAGGCCTGGCAGTCGGTCTTATCCGCAACACCATGCTGATGTAAGTCTGCAGAAAAAACACATTCACCCCCAATTTTTCGCGCCAGGTGGCGGGCGTCGGGTTCTGATCAGGAACCCAAACCCTGGTGTTGAAAAAACCGTGGCCTCTGGCCCTTTAGAAATCCTGCCTGTGTCATCACTCAATTGGAGTCATCATGGGAACCACTGCTTCATTTTCTTCGGGTCATCTTGCAGGCTTATGGGGGCCACTGCAAGGCTTTTTAAGCTGGTTTATCACCTCACCGGCAAAACCTCAGCCCTCCACAGAACGCATTACGCAACACAGAACCGGCTATAACATGGCGGGCATCGCCAGGCGAGCTCAGAAGCGACCTGCCCTGGGGTCCAAACCCCTGACCTGCTTTCAGGCACGTAACCACGCTCTGCAAGGCCAGGCGCCATCGCGCTTACGAGTTTTGCGCGAGTTTGAACCCGGTGCAAGTCCGGCCTGTGCCGGTCGCATGGTGATCTCGGGTCGCATGGCCGACGTTTGCGCTGAACTCGAACGCATGAGTCAGACACAGCGCGCGCATTGAATCCGGGAGAGTCGGGCCGGGCGTCGGAATACCAGCTCTGAAATTTCAGGCTATCCACCCCGGCTGCCTCTTTGGCTTGCAGGCACAATATCAGCATGAATATTGTGATTCTTGATGACTACCAGGACGCCGTTCGCAAGCTGCAATGCGCCTCCAAACTCGACGCCTACCAGGCAAAGGTTTACACGAACACCGTCAAAGGCATCGGCCAGTTGTCGGTTCGTCTCAAAGATGCAGACGTGGTCGTTTTAATCCGTGAACGCACCCACATGCCGCGCACCTTGATCGAAAAACTACCCAAGCTCAAACTGATCGTGCAGACCGGCAAAGTCGGTGACCACATTGATGTGGCTGCTTGCACAGAACGCGGCATTGTCGTGGCAGAAGGTGCGGGCTCTCCGATTGCTCCGGCAGAAATGACCTGGGCGCTGATCATGACGGCAACACGTCGCCTGCCTCAGTACATCGCCCATCTCAAGCATGGCGCCTGGCAACAGGCCGGCCTGAAGTCAAGTTCGATGCCGGTTAATTTTGGTTTGGGCACCGTGCTCAAAGGCAAAACGCTGGGAATCTGGAGTTACGGAAAAATCGGCAAGCTCATAGCCGTCTACGGTCGTGCATTTGGCATGCGTGTGCTGGTTTGGGGTCGGGATGCCTCCCGTGAACAGGCCCTGGCCGACGGATTCGAACTGGCTGCCAACAAAGCTGATTTTTTTGCCCAGTCTGACGTACTCACCCTGCATTTGCGCCTCAATGATGTCACCCGGGGCATTGTCACTTTCGAGGACCTGTCGCTCATGAAAGCAACGGCCCTGCTGGTCAACACCTCACGCGCGGAATTGATAGAGCCTGATGCTCTGGTCACCGCCCTCAACAGGGGACGACCTGGCATGGCTGCAGTGGACGTTTTCGAGTCTGAGCCGATCTTGCAAGGCCACTCTTTGCTGCGACTCGAAAACTGCATTTGCACACCCCACATCGGCTACGTTGAGCAAGAAAGCTATGAGCTTTACTTCGGTGCGGCGTTTGACAATGTTGTCAACTTCATCAAAGGCACACCGACGAATATCGTGAATCCTGGCGCGCTCCAGGTTCGCCGCTAAAGCATGCCCACGCGCTACAAAAACATCGCCGTCATAGGCGCCGGTGCCATGGGCCAGGGCATTGCTCAGATCGCGGCGCAAGCCGGCAGCCAGGTCAAGTTGTTCGACAAAGATCCAAGCGCCAGCGCCCGGGCTCGTCAAGCGGTGTCCGGCCAATGGGACAAACTGGTGGCCAAGGGCAAGATGGACGCTGCTGCCGCCGCCGCGTGTGTTGCGCGTATGGCGCTGCCCGCCACGCTGGCCGAACTGAGCGACTGCGAGTTGGTAATTGAAGCAATCGTGGAGCGACTTGAGGTTAAAAAAGCCCTCTTCACTGAGTTGGAGTCCATCGTGTCGGCACAGGCTGTGCTGGTCACCAACACATCTTCTTTGTCAGTGACGGCGATTGCCGCGGGCTTGAAGCATCCGGAGCGCTTTGCCGGTTACCATTTTTTCAACCCGGTGCCGCTGATGAAGGTGGTCGAGGTCATCCGTGGCCTGAAAACCAGCGCCGACACCTGCGAGGGGCTGACGCAATACGCCCGTGAGATGGGTCACACCCCCGTGCTGGCGCAAGACACGCCGGGCTTTATCGTCAACCATGCCGGGCGTGGTTACGGCACCGAAGCGCTGCGCATCGTGAGTGAAGGCATTGCCGATGTCGCCACCATTGACCGCATACTGAAAGACCAGGCCGGCTTCAAGCTCGGCCCTTTTGAATTGATGGACCTGACCGCGCTGGACGTTTCGCACCCGGTGATGGAATCGATCTATCACCAGTACTACGAAGAGCCACGCTACCGCCCCAGCGTCATCACGGCGCAGCGGCTGGCCGGCGGCCTGCTGGGGAAAAAAACCGGCGAAGGTTTTTACCGCTATGCCAACGGTGTGGCCGAGTGGCCGGCCGAAGCACCTGCGCCTGTTGTCACCGACATGCCACCGGTCTGGGTGTCGCCACGCGCCTCGCGCCGCGCTGAACTCCTGCTGCTTTTGAAAACCCTGGGCGCGACCATCGAGACCGGCGCCTCGCCGTCGATGAACGCCCTGACGCTGGTGGCGCCCTTGGGCTTTGACATCACCACGGTGGCGGTGGTCGAGCGTCTGGACCCGGCGCGCACCGTGGGCATCGACATGCTGATCGACGATGCACAAACCAAACGCCGCGTGCTGGCCACCAACCCGGCCACCCGCACCGATATGCGTGACGCCGCTCACGCGCTGTTTGCCCGCGACGGCAAAGCCGTCAGCGTGATTCGCGACAGCGGCGGCTTTGTGACGCAGCGCGTGGTCGCCCACATCGTCAACATCGCTAGCGACATGTGCCAGCAAGGCATCTGCAGCCCGCAAGACCTGGAAACTGCGGTCACCCTCGGGCTGGGTTATCCGAAAGGTCCGCTGACCCTGGGCAATCTGTACGGTCCGACCAACGTCCTCGAAGTTTTGTTCAACATGCAAACCGTTTATGGGGATCCTCGCTACCGGCCTTCACCCTGGCTGCGTCGTCGCGGTGCCATCGGTCTGAGTCTGCTGCAAGAGGAAAGCTGAGATGGCAGGCGCCCTGAAAAGCACCAGCGAAGGCCGCACGCTGGTCCTGACGCTCAGCAACCCCGAGCACCGAAATGCACTGGGCCCCGAAATCTATGCCGCCGGTGTCGAAGCGCTGAATGCAGCCGAAAACAACCCTGAAATCCGCAGCGTCGTCATCACCGGGGAAGGCAGCACATTTTGTGCCGGCGCTGACCTGCTGCGACTGCAGGCCAACCGGCAAAAGCCGGCAGAAGTTCAGGCGCAAAGTATCGATGCATTGCACAGCTGGGTTGACTCTATCCGGACCTTTCCCAAACCGGTGATCGCTGCTGTGGAAGGCGCTGCCGCTGGCGCCGGTTTTTCGCTGGCGCTGGCCTGCGATTTCGTGGTGGCGGCCGAGAACGCTGTGTTCGTCATGGCGCACAGCACCGTCGGCCTGTCGCCCGATGGCGGCGGCAGCTGGGCGCTTGCGCGAGCCCTGCCGCGCACTGTGGTTGCCCGCTTGTTGATGCTGGGCGAGCGTATACCTGCGGCGCAGTTGAACGCCCTGGGCCTGGTCCATGGGCTGGCACCGGTCGCCAACGCCCTACCGGCCGCCCTGCAACTGGCCGAGCAACTCAATGAGCGTGCCCCCAACGTGCTGGCCAGCATCAAAGATCTCCTCAATGATGCCCAGGCTCATACGCTGAGCGAGCAACTGGCGAGCGAGCGAGATCACTTTGTAAAAAATCTGCACCACCGCAACGCCGGCGAAGGCATAGAGGCTTTTTTACAAAAACGCAAACCCCGCTTTTTTTAAGACAGCAGTTCTGCGCCCTCAGCTTAGCCATGAGTAACTTTGATCACTTCATAGGCACCCGCGAAGTCAGCGGGGCACATGCTTTTGACCTCACCGCTTTAGATGCTTACCTGTCGCAGCATTTAGAAGGCTTTCAAGGCCCGCTGACGGTACAAATTTTCAAAGGCGGTCAGTCCAACCCAACCTACAAACTCATCACGCCAGGGCGCGCCTATGTGATGCGCACCAAACCGGGCCCGGTAGCCAAGCTGCTGCCCTCGGCGCACGCTGTCGAGCGAGAGTTCAAGGTCATGCAAGGACTGGCTGGCACCGATGTACCGGCGCCCCGCATGCACTGCCTGTGCGAAGACGAGTCTGTCATCGGCAGAGCTTTTTTCATCATGGAATTTGTCGAAGGCCGGGTACTTTGGGACCAGTCCCTGCCCGGCATGACAAAGGCCGAGCGCGCAGATATTTACGACGAAATGAACCGCGTCATCAGCGCTTTGCACCGCGTACCGTTTGCAGCCCTTGGACTGGCCGATTACGGCAAACCGGGTAATTATTTCGAGCGCCAGATCGGCAGATGGAGCAAGCAGTACAGCGCCTCCATCACGCAGCCCATCGACGAGATGGACCGACTCATGGCCTGGTTGCCTGCCCATGTGCCGGCGGCGGCGATGGACCCGGCCATGGTCTCCATCGTGCACGGCGACTTCAGACTCGATAACCTGATTTTTCACCCCACAGAGCCGCGCGTACTTGCCGTTCTGGACTGGGAACTCTCAACCCTGGGGCACCCGCTGGCCGACCTGAGCTACCACTGCATGGGCTGGCACATTCCCCCTGGCACCTTTCGCGGCATCGGTGGATTGGACCTGCCAAGCCTGGGTATTCCGACAGAAGCTGAGTACGTGCAGCGTTACTGTGAGCGTACCGGGTTGAGCACGCCAGAGGCGGTGTTAAACGACTGGAATTTTTACCTCGCTTACAACCTGTTTCGCATGGCTGCGATTTTGCAAGGCATTGCCAAGCGGATCGAAGCGGGCACCGCTGCCAGTGCGCAGGCCGTGGCCTCTGCCGCAGGGGCACGGCCGCTGGCCCAGATAGCATGGCGCTTTGCGCAGCAAAGTCAGCGCTGACCGCCTGCAAGCCGTTTGGCTTTGTACTAAAGTCAATCCTTTTTTTGCACTACATCAGGAAACAACATGATCAAGGTTTACTCATGGGCCACGCCCAACGGGCACAAGGTTCACATCATGCTCGAGGAGTGCGGCCTGCGTGAAGGCCGCGATTGGCAGGCCATCCCGGTCAATATCGGCAAAGGTGATCAATTCAAGCCCGAGTTTCTGGCCATCAGCCCGAACAACCGCATCCCCGCCATCGTGGACCCGAACGGTCCGGACGGCAAACCCATTTCACTGTTCGAGTCGGGCGCCATCTTGCTTTATCTGGCCGCCAAAACCGGCCAGTTTTTGCCCAAAACAGACCGGCTGAAATACGAGGTGCTGCAATGGCTGATGTTCCAAATGGGCGGCGTCGGGCCCATGCTCGGGCAAACGCATCACTTTCGCATTTATGCACCCGAAAAAGTCGAGTACGCGATCAACCGTTACACCAACGAAACCAAGCGCCTTTACGGCGTGATGGACAAGCAACTCTCCAGCCATAAATTCATCGCCGGCAATCAGTACACCATCGCCGACATTGCCATCTTCCCTTGGCTGCGTAACTGGGCCAACCAGGGCATCGACTGGGCCGACTATCCGCACCTCAAGCGCTGGTTTGACCTGATCGCCGCCCGCCCGGCGGTGCAACGCGGTGTAGAGGTGTTGACCGCCCTGCGCCCCCCTGTGAACGACGCGCAAGCCAAGGAAATCCTGTTTGGCAAAACCCAGCTGGTGCGCCGCTAATCGCCCCCAAAAAAACGAAACCGGGTAAAAACCGGTCTTATCGGGCTATAATTTGAGACTTGTCGGAGTGTGGCGCAGTCTGGTAGCGCACCTGGTTTGGGACCAGGGGGTCCAAGGTTCGAATCCTTGTACTCCGACCAAAAAACTCAAAAAAAGCCCACTTCTGGTGGGCTTTTTTTCGTCGGTACGGGACTTAATAGGCCCGCATCAACCCTTTCAGACGGGAACAGCCACCAGGTCGTGGCCTTGGGTTCCCACAATCCGGGCCCGGGTGAACTCACCCACCTTGAGCGTTTTGCTGATTTTTTCGGGCGGCAGCAGTTTCACAGTGCCGTCAATTTCCGGCGCATCCGCGTAGCTACGGCCCACACCGCCCTTGCGGCCCAGCGCCGGTGCGGAATCAACCAGCACTTGCATGGTGGCGCCCACGCGCTCGCGCAGTTTCAGACTGGAGGCTTCTTCGGCCACCGCCATGAAGCGGGCGCGACGCTCTTCGCGCACTTCCAGCGGCAGCATGCCGGGTATGTCGTTGGCCGCCGCGCCTTGAACCGGGCTGTAGGCAAAACAACCGGCGCGGTCGATGCGGGCTTCGCGCATGAAGTCGAGCAAATGATCGAACTCGGCCTCGGTCTCACCCGGAAAGCCGGCGATGAAGGTGCTGCGGATCACGATCTCGGGGCACATCTCGCGCCAGCGTGCAATGCGTTCGAGGTTTTTCTCGCCGCTGGCGGGTCGCTTCATGCGTTTGAGCACATCCGGGTGGCTGTGCTGCAAGGGCACGTCCAGGTAAGGCAGCACCAGGCCGGTGGCCATGAAGGGGATCACCTCGTCCACGCTCGGGTAGGGGTACACATAGTGCAAACGCACCCAGGCGCCGTAGGGCTCGGCCAGCTCGCCCAGGGTCTTGACCAGCTCGAGCATGCGCGTCTTGACGGGCTTGCCGTCAAAAAAGCCGGTGCGGTATTTGACGTCCACGCCGTAGGCCGAGGTGTCCTGGCTGATCACCAGCAGCTCTTTGACGCCGCCTTCAAACAAGGCGCGCGCTTCACCCAGCACATCGCCGATCGGGCGCGACACCAGGTCGCCGCGCATCGACGGGATGATGCAGAAAGTGCAGCGGTGGTTACAGCCTTCGCTGATCTTGAGGTAAGCGTAATGCCGAGGCGTGAGCTTGATGCCGGCAATACCAAAAGAATTGGGCACCAGGTCAACAAAGGGGTCGTGCGGCTTGGGCAGGTTCAGATGCACCGCGTCCATCACTTCCTGGGTGGCGTGCGGGCCGGTCACGGCGAGCACGCTGGGGTGCATCTGCTTGACCAGGTTGCCGCCGCCGTCACCCGCCTTGGCCCCCAGGCAACCGGTGACGATGACCTTGCCGTTGGCCGCCAGCGCTTCACCAATGGTGTCCAGGCTTTCACGCACGGCATCGTCGATGAAGCCGCAGGTGTTGACGATGACCAGGTCAGCGCCCTCGAACGTCTTGGAGGTTTCGTAACCTTCGGCGCTCAGGCGGGTCAGGATCAATTCGGAATCTGTCAGCGCCTTGGGGCAGCCCAGGCTCACGAAGCCGACACGCGGCGCAGGTTTGCCCGCAACCGAAGACGGGGGGGAAGTTGCCGTTGCGGCGCTCGTGTTTTCGCTCATACACGCATTGTCTCAGAGGCAGAAGGTAGGCTCTGAAAGGATGAAGGAAAATCAAGCCAAAATAGCCGCATCCCCAGTTTGGGCACCACAAAAGGAAAAACATGATTCTCGAACTTGCCGACATCCGTATTCATCCAGGCCAGCAAGCGGCGTTTGACGAGGCTATTGAACGCGGACTGAAAACCGTGATTTCACACGCCAAAGGCTTTGAGGGGTTTAAAGTCAACAAGGGCATTGAAAGCCCGGAGCGCTACATCCTGCAAATTTTTTGGGCAACCTTAGAAGACCACACCATCGGCTTCAGACAATCGCCGGCATTTGCCGATTGGCGCGCGATTGTGGGACCATTTTTCGCATCGCCCCCTGTGGTGGAGCACTTTGAGTTAGTCTGTAAGTCAGACTGACAGGAAATATGCAACGCACGCCCCTGAAACACTGCCGAGAATGCGGCTTCGCCGTGGCTTACCGCTTGCCCGACGATGGCGACACCCGGGAGCGTGCCATCTGCACTGCATGCCACACAGTGCATTATGAAAACCCGCTCAATGTAGTGGGCACCGTGCCGGTGTGGGGCAAGTCCGGCGAGCAGGTCTTGCTTTGCAAACGCAATATTGAGCCGCGACGCGGCATGTGGACGCTGCCGGCCGGCTTCATGGAGCTAGGCGAGACGACTGCCCAGGGTGCTGCGCGGGAGACGCAAGAAGAAGCCGGGGCTCAGTTTGAAATGCAAGCCCTGTTTGCCATCATGAACGTGGCGCGCGTAGGCCAGGTGCACTTGTTTTACCGTGCTCAGCTGCTCAGCACGGACTTTGACCCGGGCCATGAAACCATGGAAGCCAGGTTGTTCACCGAAGCTGAAATTCCCTGGGACGACATCGCATTTCGCACCGTCAAAGAAACCCTGACGCGCTATTTCGCCGACCGCCGGCTAGGCCAATACGGCACCCATGTGGTGGACATCGCCTGAACCTGGCTTGATCTGAAGCACCTGCCAGGCGCAAGCTTTTGGCAGGCTGCGCAGGTTCAGGGCCTGTCTTTGTCCGGCCCGGCAAAGCTGAAAACACCTTGCCTGGACAGCCTTGCGAATTCTGACTCAATCATCTCGCGCACTACATGCTGCGCACTGTTGTCCTTGCGCTCAACTCGCGTGGCCAGCACCAACAGGCGATTGAGCTGGACGCCTGAAATTTGAGACATCTGAATGGTTTTGGCAGTGTGCGGCTCTTTAAAAACCGAGACCGGCATGATGGTGGCCCACTGGCCTTGTTGAACCAACTCACGAATGGAGTCCACAGAGTCGATCTCAGCTTGCACCATCAACTGCCCGCCCACCGGCAACAGCTGCCTTTCAACAATGGAACGGTGCAAGCTGGTCATCAGCAAAGGAATGCGGGCCAGCTGGCTGACAGAGATAACCGGCTC
>JAIPDA010000049.1 GCA_021737905.1 Rhodoferax sp. | reverse complement strand
CCACCGACGAGCCCGGGTCGGCAATCGCCGGCATGCCGGCTTCACTCACCAGACCCATGTCCTGGCCTTGCAAGGCGGGCTGCAAGAGCGGGCGGGCGTCGAACTGGCCGCCGTGGTCACCTTTTTTATGCACCTCGCGCGGCAGCTCCTGGATCTGCAGCGTCTGAATGGTCTGGGCCAGCGGGTGCAACTCGTTGACCCGCTTGAGGTACGCGCGCGTGCTGCGGGCGTTTTCGCACACCCAAAAGCCCAGCCGGGCAGCCATTTCGAGCGTGCCTTGCGGCATAACTTGCTGCAAGGGCGCTGTGGTTTCGCAGCCAAAGTCCAGCGGTGCGGGCACCAGGTACAGTTTTCCGTGAGTGCTCATGCGGCGGCTTTCGCGCCGAGCAGGCGGATGCCGGCGGCTTCTATCAGGCGGCAGGTGCGGATCAGGGGCAGCCCGACCAGCGCGGTGGGGTCGTCGCTGTCAATGGCGTCGAGCAGGGCAATGCCCAGACCTTCGCTTTTGGCGCTGCCGGCGCAGTCGTAGGGTTGCTCTGCCCGCAGGTAGTTTTCAATGGCCTCGTCGCTGAGTTGGCGAAAGCGCACTTTGACGACGGCCAGCGACGCTTGTTCAAAGCCGCTGGCCCGGCAGACCACCGCCACCGCGGTTTGAAACATCACTGTGCGCCCGCGCATCTGGCGCAGCTGGGCCACGGCACGCTCGTGCGTGCCTGGTTTGCCCAGCGGCAGGCCGTCCAGGTCGGCCACCTGGTCGGAGCCGATCACCACGGCCTCGGGAAAGGCGGCGGCCACTGCACGCGCCTTGGCCAGCGCCAGTCGCTGCGCCAGTGCGGCCGGGGCTTCGCCGGGCTGCGGTGTCTCGTCGACGTCGGGCGCGGCCACGGTGAATGGCGTGCGCAGCCGTTGCAGCAGCTCTTGGCGGTAGCGAGAGGTCGAGCCCAAAACAAGTGCGCGTTGCGCTGGCAAGCTGGTCTCTGCGGAGGCTGGGATGGAGGGCGTCATGCCCTGATTCTCTTACACTGACCCGCATGTCCAGAAATTTCCAGCCCCAGCGGCTGAACCTTCAAGCTTTGGCCCAAGACGGCCAGCCGTGGTCTGACGTCACGCCCCTCAAAGACTTGCAGCGCCTGGCCGACGAAGCCCAGGGCCTTGGCCCGGAGGCAGTCGTTGCATGGCAGGTGCGTGCCGAGTTGCGCCCTCAGACCGGTGCCGAAGACCAGGTCTGGCTGCACTTGACTGCCCATACCTCTGTGCCCCTGACTTGCCAGCGCTGCATGGCGGTGGTGAGCACAGCGCTTGAAGTTGAACAGTGGTATCGCTTTGTGGAGTCCGAAGAAGTGGCCATGGCCGAGGATGACGAGTCCGAGGAAGACTTGCTGGTGATGCTGCCGCAGTTTGACTTACTGACGCTGATCGAAGACGAGTTGCTGATGGCGCTGCCCTTGGTGCCCATGCATGAGACCTGCCCGGTGACCCCGGTCTTCAGTGCGGGCGACCCGGCGGTCGAGGTCGAGCAGGCCAAGCCGAACCCGTTTGCGGTGCTTAGCCAGCTCAAGAAAAACTGAGGATTCCAGCCGGGCGCAAAGTCAGGCCGTCCAAACAGCCCCGAAGGCGCTATAATCGAGGGCTTCGCGTACTGTTGCATCGCCAGACCGGCCATAACTTTGTTGTTCATGGTTTTTCAAGTCAGGCCCGCTGTAGTGCGTAATTACCAACCCTACACCCCCTCAGGAGCGGATCATGGCCGTCCAACAGAACAAAAAATCACCTTCCAAGCGCGGTATGCACCGCTCGCACAATGCCTTGAATGTTCCCGGCATTGCCGTTGAATCCACCACCGGTGAAACCCACCTGCGTCACCACATCAGCCCTACCGGCTTTTACCGTGGCCGTAAGGTGCTTAAAACCAAGTCCGAAGCGTAATTCACGCATAGACAAGCGAGCCCGCACTCATACTGCGGGCTTTTGTTTTGTTGCTTAAGCTCTTTTTGACAGTTTCTGTCACCCCATGATCAGGATCGCTGTTGATGCCATGGGCGGGGACTTCGGCCCCTCGGTGACCGTGCCGGCCAGCCTGGCATTTCTGAGCTCACATTCTGATGCCGGCATCCTTTTGACAGGTTTGCCCGCCAGCCTCTCGGCCCACCCCCGTTTTGCCCAGTTGCAGGCGCATCCGCGTTGCCAGATTGTTCCGGCCACTGAAGTGGTGACCATGGATGACCCGCTCGAGGTTGCTCTGCGGCGCAAAAAAGACTCTTCCATGCGGGTGTCCGTTCAGCAGGTCAAGGATGGTGCGGCCGACGTCGCTGTATCTGCCGGTAACACAGGCGCCCTGATGGCTATTTCGCGTTATGTCCTTAAAACGGTCGATGGCATTGACCGCCCGGCCATCGCCACCCAGCTGCCTAACGCCAAAGGCGGCGCCACCACAGTCTTGGACCTGGGGGCCAACGTCGACTGCAGCGAGCACCATTTGTTGCAGTTCGCCGTCATGGGCTCGGCCCTGGTGGCCGCCATTTCCAATGTGCCCGCGCCCAGCGTCGGACTGTTGAATATTGGCGAGGAAGTGATTAAAGGAAGCGAAGTCATTAAAAAAGCTGGCGAATTGCTGCGAACTGCCGCTAAAAGTGGCGATTTAAACTTTTTTGGCAATGTCGAGGGCAATGATATTTTCAAAGGAACCACGGACATCGTGGTTTGCGACGGCTTTGTGGGCAATGTGGCGCTCAAAGCCAGCGAGGGCCTGGCGGCCATGATAGGCGGCTTCATGAAGGCCGAGTTTTCTCGCAATATCTTCACGAAAATTGCTGCTTTCATGTCTTATCCGGTGCTATCTGCATTTAAAAAGCGTGTTGACCACCGTCGCTATAACGGTGCTGCGCTGTTGGGCTTGCGTGGCCTGGTCTTTAAAAGTCACGGTTCGGCAGATGCTTTTGCCTTTGAACGCGCACTCAATCGCGCTTATGATGCAGCCGCTAACAACCTGCTTGGAAAAGTGAAGGAGCGCATTGCCCATGCGGCACCTTTGCTGGCGCATGTGGCCGCTGTTTCCCAGATTGAAGCCGCTGCGACGGCAGCCCCTGAAGAGTCTTCTACTTTGCCGCAAGCCCCTGTTCATTGACGATCTTTCGTCCCTCATGTGAGCCCTGAATGAGTCGTTTTTCCCGCATCACTGGCACGGGCAGCTACCTGCCACCGCGCCGTCTGAGCAATGCCGAACTGGTCGCCGAACTGGCTGCCAAAGGCGTTGAGACCTCCGACGACTGGATCGTTGAGCGCACCGGCATCCGGGCGCGACATTTTGCCGAGGCCGATGTTGGCGTCAGCGACCTGGCGCTGCACGCCTGCCGCAAGGCCATCGAGGCGGCCGGCTGCCAGGCCGCAGACATCGACCTGATCATTGTGGCGACGTCGACACCGGACATGGTGTTTCCGTCTTCAGCCTGCATTTTGCAAAACAAGCTGGGTGTGGCCGGTTGCCCGGCTTTTGATGTGCAGGCGGTTTGCAGCGGATTTGTCTATGCCCTGACTTTGGCGGATGCCCTGATCAAGACGGGCAGCGCCAGCCGGGCCTTGGTCGTGGGCGCCGAAGTTTTCTCGCGCATTCTGGACTTTTCAGACCGCACCACCTGCGTGTTGTTTGGTGACGGCGCCGGCGCTGTGGTGCTGGAGGCCTCGGATGTGCCCGGTATTTGGGCCACAGACCTGCATGCCGATGGTAAACATGTCGATATTTTGTGCGTTCCCGGGCATGTTTCGGGCGGCAAGGCGTCTGGCAGTCCCTTGCTGACCATGGACGGACAAGCAGTTTTCAAGCTGGCAGTGGGCGTGCTTGAAGACGCCGCTCGTGCGGTGCTGGCCAAGGCCGGCAAAACCGAGGCTGATGTCGACTGGCTGATTCCGCACCAGGCCAACATCCGCATCATGCAAAGCACCGCCAAAAAGCTCAAGCTGTCGATGGACAAAGTGGTGGTCACAGTGGACCAGCATGGCAACACCTCGGCCGCTTCGATTCCGCTGGCGCTGGACACGGCCGTGCGCAGCGGCAAAATTAAAAAAGGTGACACGCTCATGCTCGAAGGCGTGGGCGGCGGCTTCACCTGGGGCGCAGTGCTGCTCGACTACTGAGCGGGTTGCGGCGCTTACTTCGATTACCTCAACGCTTGTTTCACGGAGTCTCGTTTTTGAAGCCATTTGCTTTTATCTTTCCTGGCCAGGGTTCGCAGTCGGTTGGCATGTTGGACGCTTGGGGCGCACACCCCTTGGTGGCCCAAACCCTCGCAGAAGCTTCTGACGCCTTGGGCGAAGACCTGGGGCAACTCATTCGTGAAGGCCCCAAAGAAGCGCTGGCCCTGACCACCAACACCCAGCCCGTGATGCTGGTAGCCGCCGTTGCCGCTTACCGCGTCTGGCTGGCAGAGACCGGTGCCATTCCGGCTGCGGTCGCCGGCCACTCATTGGGTGAGTATTCGGCCCTGGTGGCAGCCGGTGTTTTGACATTGCGTCAGGCCACGCCGCTGGTGCGCTTTCGGGCGCAAGCCATGCAAGATGCGGTGCCTGTGGGCGTGGGTGCCATGGCGGCCATTCTCGGCATGCCGGCCGACAAAGTTATCGAAGGTTGCGCAGAAGCCGTGCGCAGTTTCGGGCCGGGTTCGGCCGAAGTGGTCGAGGCTGTGAATTTCAATGACCCGGGTCAAACCGTGATTGCCGGCAGCAAGGCCGCCGTCGACAAGGCTTGCGAAGTGCTTAAAGCCAATGGCGCCAAACGCGCTTTGCCTTTGGCGGTTTCTGCGCCTTTTCACTCTAGCCTGATGAAGCCTGCCGCAGATAAACTGCGCGAAAAACTCGCATCCTTGACTCTGGCTGCGCCGCAGATTCCGGTGGTCAACAACATTGATGTGGCTGTCGAGTCTGACCTGGACCGGCTGCGCGATGCGCTGTACCGGCAGGCTTTTGGCCCTGTGCGCTGGGTCGAGTGCGTGCTGGCAATGAAAGCGCGCGGTCTGCACACCCTGATCGAATGCGGCCCCGGAAAAGTGCTGGCCGGCATGGTCAAGCGCATAGACGCCGAGCTGACGGGTGCAGCGCTGTTTGATCCTGCCAGCCTGGCCGAAGTTAAAACACTCTTGATGAGCAAAGCATGACGGACATCCAAACACAAGGCCAGCTGGCGCTGGTGACAGGGGCTTCGCGCGGCATTGGCGCGGCCATTGCAATCGAGCTGGCACGCCGGGGCATGAAGGTCATCGGCACCGCCACCACGGATGAGGGTGCAGCCCATATATCAACCACGCTTGCCGCTTACCCGGGCTGCGCCGGCAAAAACCTCAACGTGACCGATGCGGCCGGCATTGAAGCGCTGATCGACAGCCTGGTCAAAGAACACGGCGGCATTCAGGTTCTGGTCAACAACGCGGGCATTACCCGCGACATGCTGGCCATGCGATTAAAAGACGAAGACTGGGATGCTGTGCTCGACACCAACCTCAAAGCGGTGTTTCGCATGAGCCGCGGTGTTATGCGCACCATGATGAAACAACGCTACGGCCGCATCATCAGCATCACTTCGGTGGTGGGCGCATCCGGTAATCCCGGGCAGGCCAACTACGCCGCCGCCAAGGCCGGCGTGGCCGGCATGACGCGGGCGTTGGCACGTGAGTTGGGCTCGCGCGGCATCACCGTCAACTGCATTGCCCCGGGTTTCATTGAAACCGACATGACCGCCGGTTTGCCCGAAGAGCAGCAAAAAGCATTGCTCGGTCAGATCCCGCTGGGGCACCTGGGCAAGCCGCAAGACATCGCGCATGCAGTGGCTTTTATAGCAAGCCCCCAAGCCGGCTATATCACCGGACAGGAAATTCATGTCAACGGCGGCATGTACATGTGAAACCTTTTGATGTAAAAACTGAGTTTTAAGCCGGTTCTCATCCGTCCGGCTGGTCTGAAGGGAGGGTGCTCTCTAAGCGGCTAAAATCACGGATTAATTCACAACCCTTAGAGGGAACTATGAGCGATATCGAAGCACGTGTTAAGAAAATTATTGCCGAGCAACTTGGCGTTGAAGAAGGCCAAGTCACCAGCGAGAAATCGTTTGTGGCCGACTTGGGCGCAGACTCACTTGACACAGTGGAACTGGTAATGGCACTCGAAGACGAGTTTGGCATTGAGATCCCTGACGAGGACGCAGAGAAAATCACCACCGTGCAAAACGCGATTGATTACGCCAACACCCATCACAAAGCCTGATCAGGCTTTTCCCCAACCTACTCAAAGGCCGTTCGCGGCCTTTTGAGTTTTTCTCCAGGATTTGCGAATGAGCCGTCGCCGCGTCGTAGTGACAGGTCTGGGTTGTATCAGCCCCGTGGGTAACACGGTGGCTGAGAATTGGGCCAACCTTCTGGCCGGGCAATCTGGCATCGGGCTGATCACCAAGTTTGATGCCAGCGCTTTCTCCTGCAAGATAGCGGGCGAAGTCAAAGCCTTTCAGATCGGCGACTACATCGCTGAAAAAGAAGGCCGGCACATGGACACCTTCATCCATTACGGCATGGCAGCAGCTTGTCAGGCCGTGGCTGACAGCGGTTTGCCGATAGGCGATTTGCTGACCGAAGACCAGGCCGTGCGCATAGGTTGCGTCATCGGTTCGGGCATTGGCGGCCTGCCGCTGATTGAAGAAACCAAGGTTGAACTGGTTGCCAAGGGGCCCAGGCGCATCACGCCATTTTTTGTGCCCGGCTCCATCATCAACATGATTTCCGGACATGTGTCGATGAAGTTCGGCTTCAAGGGCCCCAATATCGCCATCGTCACTGCCTGCACCACCGGCCTGCATTGCATTGGTGAAGCCGGCCGCATGATCGAATACGGCGACGCCGATGTCATGATTGCCGGTGGCTCAGAAGCCACTGTGTCACCGCTGGGTGTAGGCGGCTTTGCTGCCATGCGCGCGCTGTCCACCCGCAACGACGACCCGCAAACCGCCAGCCGTCCCTGGGACAAAGATCGCGACGGCTTTGTGCTGGGCGAGGGCGCCGGCGTGATGGTGCTCGAAGAATACGAACACGCCAAAGCGCGTGGTGCCCGGATTTATGGCGAGCTCGCCGGTTTCGGCATGAGTGCTGACGCCGGCCACATGACTGCGCCCAGCATGGACGGCCCGCGCCGCGCTATGTTGAGTGCACTGGCCAACGCCAAAGTCAATGTGGACCAGGTTCAGTACCTCAACGCACACGGCACCTCCACCCCTTTGGGTGACATCAATGAAACCCAGGCCATCAAAGCTGCTTTCGGCGAGCATTCCCGGCGCATGGTGGTGAGTTCGACCAAGTCCATGACGGGTCACTTGCTCGGTGGTGCGGGCGGTATCGAATCGGTCTACACCGTGCTGGCGCTGCACCATCAGAAAGTCCCGCCGACCATCAACATCTTCAACCAGGACCCGGAGTGCGACCTGGACTACTGCGCCAACACGGCGCGTGATGTGAAGATGGATGTGGCGGTGAAAAACAATTTCGGTTTTGGCGGAACCAACGGCTCTCTGGTTTTTAAGCGGATTTAAACCGGCGCCTGCTGTGAGCCTGCACAACGCCCCATCGGTGAGTTATCCCTTGGGGCGTTCGCGTTTTCTGGGGTTCTTTTTGCTGTTCGGCTGGTTAATGGCTGCCTCTGTGACCCTTTGGTGGTGGCACAGTGCGCCGCCGGGCGACTGGCGGCCGCTGCTGGGGGTGCTGTGCTGCCTGCTGGCTGGTTTTGTGATGAGCGCCGGCTGGCGGCGTTCGCCGGTTGGCCAGTTGCAGTGGGACGGGACAAACTGGTACTGGGAGAGCGAGGTCTACCAGGCCAGCACTGAGCTCAATGCCCCTGTGGTGGCGCTCGATTTGCAATCGGCCATGCTGCTGCGACTGGACAATCCGGCAGGTGCCGTGTGGTGGTTGTGGGCCGAGGGCGCGGCCTTGCCTGAGCGCTGGCTGGACATGCGCCGTGCCGTGTATGCCCCGCGAAGGCCGCTTCATTTGCAGGTTTCTGATGCGGCGCAGTGACAGGCTGTTCAGCTTGCCGCTAAAGTAGCTGACTCATTGGCGGATTCAGTGGCACAAATTTCCGGCGCTGTCTTGAAGCTTTTCGCAGGAGCCCCCACCTGCTAAAAATCCGTCTTCCTTTTTTGTTTTTTTTCTAAGAGCCCACGATGCTTCAAATGAATCGAATCAACTTGCGCGCTTTGGCCTTGAACGCCCTGGTGACATTGAGCCTGGGTGCTGCCATCTTGGCGCCGCAAACAGCTTTGGCGCAAGCCCGTGCGCTGCCTGATTTCACCGACTTGGTCGATCAGGTAGGACCGTCGGTCGTCAATATCCGAACGCTCGAAAAAGCCAAACCGGCCAGTGCATCTGGCGGTGGCAATGAGGAGCAAATGCTCGAGTTCTTCCGCCGCTTCGGTATTCCAGTTCCGCCCAACATGCCGCGCTCACCCCGGCCGGACCGCGGTCAGCCTGATGAAGACCAGCCGCGTGGTGTCGGCTCGGGCTTTGTTTTGTCCAGCGACGGCTTTGTGATGACCAATGCGCATGTGGTCGATGGCGCGGACGAGGTCATCGTCACGCTGCCCGACAAGCGCGAATTCAAGGCCAGGATCATCGGTGCTGACAAGCGTTCAGACGTGGCTGTTGTGAAAATTGAAGCCAGTGGCCTGACGGCCGTCAAAATCGGTGACGCCAACCGCATGCGCGTCGGCGAGTGGGTCATGGCCATCGGCTCGCCGTTCGGCTTGGAAAACACCGTCACAGCAGGCATCGTCAGCGCCAAACAGCGCGACACCGGCGACTACCTGCCTTTCATCCAGACCGACGTGGCCATCAACCCCGGCAATTCGGGCGGCCCGCTCATCAATATGCGCGGTGAGGTGATCGGCATCAACAGCCAGATTTACTCCCGCTCGGGCGGCTTTCAGGGCATTTCTTTTGCCATCCCTATCGACGAAGCCATTCGTGTGTCTGATCAGCTGCGCAGTACTGGCCGTGTCACGCGCGGGCGCATTGGGGTGCAAATTGAGCAGGTCAGCAAAGAGATTGCCGAATCCATCGGCCTGGGCCGGCCGCAAGGCGCTTTGGTTCGGGGCGTGGAAGCGGGTGCGCCCGCCGACAAAGCCGGCATAGAAGCTGGCGACATCATCACCCGTTTCGACGGCAAGGTCATCGAAAAATCTTCTGACTTGCCGCGGCTTGTGGGCAACGTCAAGCCCGGTACGCGTTCACCCATCACGGTGTTTCGTCGTGGCACTTCGCGCGATCTGATGGTGACCATCGCCGAGATTGAACCTGAAAAACCCGCACGCCGTGTTGCTGCCCCCGAAGCCAAGCCTCCGGTAGCGGGCCCCGCTCAGGCCATTGGTCTGGTGGTGGCAGAGCTCAATGACACGCAAAAGAAGGATTTGAAGCTGCGCGGCGGTGTGCGCGTCGAGTCGGTCGAAGGCGCTGCCGCCCGTGCCGGTCTGCGCGAGGGCGACGTGATCGTGGCCATTGCCAATGCCGAAGTGCTCAGCGTCAGGGATTTTGAGCAGACGCTGGCCAAAATAGACAAAAGCAAGACCGTCAATGTGCTGTTCCGCCGTGGTGAGCTGGCGCAATACGCCTTGATTCGTCCCGGCCGCTAAGCGCGCCATAGCCTTTGAAGTCCTGTGGGCTTCAAGGCTACGGAGGGTTTTTGGGGGGGTGGTCAGAAAATTTTTATTTTATTTTTCCAGCCCCATTCCTTTGTCCGTAGGCACTAACTTGTATTTAAGTTATTCATTGCGCGAATAGTTCTTCAATGAATTTGGATAGAATGAGTGCTTAACTCGGTTTATTTTGCTATATAGATCGTTTTTGAGTGGTGCTCGTGCACATCTTTTAAGCAATTTATGTGTGATCCACAGATCGCCCACAAGTTGTTCAGAGTTGCACAAAAGAAATTGTGAATAAGTTGTGTATAAGTTTCTTGTTGTTGGTCTGCAACGACTCGGTTTGGGCTTTTTTGAGGCTATGCAGCACCGGCTTTTTGCCTACAATGAAGTTCCAACTATCGCAGTTGCCATAGATTGTTGGTTCAGGGCGCGTCGCAAACCGACGCGCCCTTTTTTATGTCTGTTACGAAGTCGGCCCCTGGTCTTCGCAATAATTTCAAGTACTTAGGCGTTTGCTTTGATGAATCACATCAGAAATTTTTCGATCATTGCCCACATCGATCACGGCAAGTCCACGCTGGCTGACCGGATCATTCAGCGCTGCGGCGGTTTGCAAGACCGCGAGATGAGCGCCCAAGTCCTGGACTCGATGGATTTAGAAAAAGAGCGTGGGATAACCATCAAAGCGCAGACCGCTGCACTGCGTTACCAGGCCGCTGACGGCCAGGTCTACAACCTCAATCTGATCGACACCCCCGGCCATGTCGACTTCTCTTACGAAGTCAGCCGCTCGCTGTCTGCCTGCGAAGGCGCGCTGCTCGTTGTGGATGCCAGCCAGGGCGTGGAAGCGCAGACAGTGGCCAACTGCTACACCGCGCTCGACCTCGGTGTGACTGTGGTGCCGGTTCTCAACAAAATGGATTTGCCGCAGGCCGACCCTGAGAACGCCAAGCTCGAAATTGAGGATGTGATTGGCATTGACGCCACCGACGCAATTCCGTGCAGCGCCAAGACCGGCATGGGCATCGACGAAATCCTAGAGGCAGTCGTTAACCGCATCCCGGCGCCTAAGGGAAACCCGGATGCGCCGCTGCGCGCCATGATCATCGACAGTTGGTATGACGCCTATGTGGGCGTGGTCATGCTGGTGCGTGTGGTCGACGGGCGTCTGGCCAAGGGCGATCGCATCAAACTGATGGCCACCGAAGCGCTCTACAACGCCGAGCAGCTCGGCGTTTTCACGCCGCACACCGAGCCGCGGCAGTCGCTCGAAGCCGGTGAAGTCGGTTTTGTGATTGCCGGCATCAAGGAGCTGCAGGCTGCCAAAGTGGGCGACACCGTGACCATGATCAAGCCGGGCACCGGCGGTGCGGCCTTTGCCGCCACCCAGGCGCTGCCCGGTTTCAAGGAAATCCAGCCCCAGGTGTTTGCCGGTCTGTATCCGTCAGAGGCTAGCGAATACGAATCGCTGCGCGACGCGCTCGAAAAGCTCAAGCTCAATGACGCCTCGCTGCATTACGAGCCCGAAGTCAGCCAGGCACTGGGCTTCGGTTTTCGCTGCGGCTTTCTAGGTTTGTTGCACATGGAGATCGTGCAGGAGCGCCTGGAGCGCGAGTTTGACCAGGATCTGATCACCACCGCGCCCAGTGTGGTCTATGAAGTGCTTATGCCCGGAGGCGAGATGCTGATGGTGGAAAACCCGTCTAAGATTCCGGATGCCGGGCGCATTCAGGAGATTCGCGAACCCATCGTCACTGTGCACCTTTATATGCCGCAAGACTATGTGGGCGCCGTCATGACGCTGGCCAACCAGAAGCGCGGTATCCAGCTGAACATGGCTTACCACGGTAAACAGGTCATGCTGACCTACGACATGCCGCTGGGTGAGATCGTGCTGGATTTTTTCGACAAGCTCAAGTCCGTCTCACGCGGTTACGCCTCCATGGACTACGAGTTCAAGGAGTTCCGCGCCTCGGACGTGGTGAAGGTGGATATTTTGCTCAACGGTGACCGGGTGGACGCGCTGTCCATCATTGTTCACCGCAGCCAGTCGCAGTACCGCGGCCGCGCTGTCGTGAGCAAAATGCGCGAGATCATTTCGCGCCAGCAGTTCGACGTCGCCATCCAGGCGGCTATCGGGTCCAACGTGATTGCGCGTGAGACAATCAAGGCACTGCGTAAAAACGTGATCGCCAAGTGCTACGGTGGCGACATTTCGCGCAAGAAGAAGCTGCTTGAAAAACAAAAAACAGGAAAAAAACGCATGAAACAAATCGGCTCTGTCGAGGTGCCCCAAGAGGCCTTCCTGGCCATACTGCAGGTAGAAGATTAATGCTCGCTGTCATGAGTTCAATCACGGCCCTGGTGCTGGCGGCTTTTGTGAGCTATGGCGGCGCCTGGTACATCGGCCTGGTGGAGGGCAATTTCGCTTTGCTGCTGTTTTTGGCCACCGTGGTCACCGGCGTCTACTGGCTGGCCGAGCGCCTTTACTTTTTACCCCAGCGCAAACGGGCGGCTGAGCAGCTTCAAGTGAGTGTCACGCAGCGTCGCTCGGAACTCAGTAGCCAGGGTCTGCGCACTGACGAAGTCGATCTGGACAAGGCCCGTAACAGCC
>JAIPDA010000048.1 GCA_021737905.1 Rhodoferax sp. | reverse complement strand
CTTGCAGCGGGTGGAGCCCGGCACCATTTTCGCGTCCATCCCCTTGCGCGTCGGCGAAAGCTACAGCGATGACAAGGCTTCAGCCGCCATTCGCGCTTTGTTTGCATTGGGTCTTTTCAAGGATGTTCGGCTGGAAGTCAGTGGTGACGTGCTGGTGGTGATTGTTGAAGAGCGGCCGTCCGTGGCCGGCGTTGATTTTGTGGGTAACAAAGAATTCGACAAAGACTTTCTGAAAAAAGCGATGCGCGATGCAGGGCTTTATGAAGGTCAACCCTTTGACAAGGCCCTGGCAGACAAGGCCGAGCAAGAACTCAAACGACAGTATGTCAATCGCAGTTTGTATGGTGCGCAGGTGGTCACTACAGTCACGCCCATTGAGCGTAATCGGGTCAATCTGACCTTCAGCGTGACCGAGGGCGAAACTGCAAAGATCAACGACATTCGCTTGATCGGCACCAAAGCTTTCAGCGAATCGACACTTCGCAAGCTGTTTGACTTGGACACAGGCGGTTGGCTGAGCTGGTACACCAAGTCCAATCGCTATTCGCGCGTCAAGCTCAATGCTGACATTGAAACACTCCGGTCGTATTACCTGACCCGTGGCTACCTTGACTTTCGAGTCGATTCGACGCAGGTAGCAATCTCCCCAGACAAGCAAAATATCAGCATCACCCTCAATATTTTTGAGGGAGAGCGATTCGTGGTTTCCGCCATTCGTCTTGAAGGCAATTACCTGGGTCGTGAAGCAGAGTTCAAGTCGCTCATCACCATCAAGCCGGGAGCAGCTTACAACGCTGACCAGGTGGCTGAAACCACCAAGGCGTTTAACGAATATTTTGGCACCTTCGGCTTTGCATTTGCGCGGGTTGAGGCGATGCCCGTGATCGACCGTCAAAGCAATCTGGTCAGTTTTGTGCTGCGGGCTGATCCCTCACGCCGCGCCTATGTGCGCCGCATCAATATTGCCGGTAACAACCGCACCCGCGATGAAGTTGTGCGCCGGGAGTTCCGGCAGTTTGAGTCGTCCTGGTACGACGGTGACAACATCCGACGATCGCGCGACAGGGTGGACCGCCTGGGGTTTTTCACGAATGTGGCGGTTGACACGCAGGAAGTGCCGAACGCGCCAGACCAAGTCGATTTGACTTTGACGGTCGCTGAAAAACCAACCGGCAATTTGCAGCTTGGCGCAGGTTATTCCAGTGGCGATAAGTTTTCCATCATGGCGGGTATTCGGCAAGAAAACTTCATGGGCTCTGGCAATTACCTGGGGCTGGAAATCAATACCAGCAAGTCCAGCAGACAGCTCGTGGTCAGTACCACGGATCCGTATTTCACGACCGATGGCGTGTCCCGCACGATTGACGTCTATAACCGTACCACCAAGCCTCTGAGTGGCCAAACGGGCGATTATTCCCTGGTCACTAACGGTGCCAGCTTGCGCTTTGGTGTGCCTTTCACTGAAAACGACACTGTTTACTTGGGCGGTGGAGTTGAGTCGTTGCACATCCGAGAGGGCTCCATCGCTTTGCCGACAACATGGCAGCTTCAGGTCAATAACTACGGTGCCAAGAGCACTTCTGTTCCCTTGACAGTTGGCTGGTCGCGTGACACACGTGACAGTGCCCTGGTGCCGACCCGGGGCCTCTACCAGCGTGTTAACGGCGACTGGGGTATTGCAGGAGACATCCGCTATTTGCGTGCAAGTTATCAGATCCAGCAGTACATTCCGCTCAACAAGCAGTTCACCATCGGGCTGAACGGCGAGCTGGGTTGGGGCGCAGGCCTGAACGGCCAGACTTTCCCTGTGTTCAAGAACTCCTTTTCTGGCGGCTTGGGCTCGGTACGAGGTTTTGAGCAGGGCTCTTTGGGCCCTTACGAAAGCGGGACTGCCATAGGCGGCCCTAAAAAAATCACGCTCAATACCGAACTTATTGCCCCCTTTCCGGGCGCGGGCAATGACCGGACATTGCGCATGTTTGCTTTTGTCGATGCCGGCAATGTTTTCAGTGAGTCCGCCAACTACAGCCTGAGTGATTTGCGGGCTTCAACGGGTGTTGGCGTCAGCTGGATATCCCCGGTGGGCCCCTTGCGTTTGGGTTTTGCCAAGCCACTGCGCAAAGAAGCTGGCGATAGAATACAGACACTTCAATTCCAGATCGGCACGGCTTTCTAATGACTTTTTCTCTTCGTCATATCCTTGTCTGCATTTTGTTGCCCATGGCGGGCGCTGCTGCCAGTGCGCAGGAATTCAAGGTTGGTATTGTCAACCTGGACCGAATTTTTCGCGAGGCCAACACCTCCAAAGCTGCGCAAGCCAAGCTTGAGCAGGAATTTTCCAAGCGTGAAAAAGACATTGCCGATTTAGGTGTTCAGATCAAGGCGCAATCTGAAAAGCTGGAGCGCGAAGCCCCGACTTTGTCGGAGAGTCAACGCAATACTCGGCAACGCCAACTGGTGGAGCAAGACCGTGAGTTCCAGCGCAAACGCCGTGAGTTCCAGGAAGACCTTAACAGCCGTAAAAACGAAGAGCTGCAGTTGGTCATTGAGCGCGCCAACCGCGTGGTGAGGTCTTTGGCCGAAGCGGAAAAATTCGATCTGATTTTGCAAGAAGCCGTTTATGTCAATTCCAAACATGACATTACCGACAAGGTGATCAAGACCTTGAATGCCGGCAACGTCCGGTAAATTCCCCTGGTACGGCGCGGCGTGTCTCTGAGCCTGAGTGAAATTGTCGGTGCACTTGCCGGCGAATTTGATGCTGAATTGCTCGCTGATGCCCGGACCCAGATTCAAAGTCTGTCTTCCTTAGAGTCTGCTACACCTCATTCGCTGAGCTTTATCAGCCACGCCAAATATTTGAGTCAACTGGCCGCATCTGCGGCTGCTTGCGTGATTGTTCCACCGCAGTTCAAGGCGGCAGCCGTGGCGCGCGGTGCGTGCATTGTGGTCAGCGATCCTTATCGTTACTTTGCACGTGTGACTCAGCTCTGGAAGCTGCATCACAACGTGTTGCCTGCCGCGCTCATTCATCCCACTGCCGTCATCGACCCGACAGCGCGTCTTGGTGATGATGTTTTTGTGGGTGCGTTTGCCTGCATTGCAGCCGGTGCTGTGATCGCAGCCGGCGTGCGCATCGGGGAACACACGGTGATCGGTCGCAATGCGCAGGTCGGTGCCGGCAGCCGTTTAGCTGCCCGGGTTACTTTGGGCGAAGGCTGCCTGATGGGTGAGCGCTGCATTCTTCACCCCGGCGTTGTCATAGGTGCAGACGGTTTCGGCTTTGCGCCCCATGCCGGCGGCTGGGAAAAAATCGAGCAGCTGGGTCGTGTTCGCATCGGCAACGACGTCGAGATTGGTGCCAATACCTGCATTGACCGTGGTGCGCTGGATGACACCGTGATCGAGGACGGCGTCAAACTCGACAACCTGATCCAGATCGGCCACAACGTGCATATCGGTGCGCACACGGCCATGGCCGGTTGTGTGGGTGTGGCTGGCAGCGCTCGCATTGGCGCGCATTGCACCATCGGTGGTGCGGCCATGATTCTTGGGCATTTGACGCTGGCCGACCGGGTGAATATTTCGGTGGCAACTGTTGTCACTCGCTCGATTCTTCAGCCGGGTCATTACAGCGGTTTCTTTCCCGTCGACGACAATGCCACTTGGGAGAAAAATGCGGCGACTCTCAAGCATTTGCACAGTTTGCGCGACCGGCTCAAACAAGTTGAAAAACAGATTGCACTGCAGCAGCCCACTGCTTTGCCAGCAACCAAAGACCAGCCATGATGGACATTCACGAAATTCTCAAGCAACTGCCGCATCGCTACCCCTTTTTGCTGGTAGACCGGGTGCTGGAGCTTGAAAAAGGCAAGCGTATCAAGGCGATTAAAAACGTCACCATCAACGAGCCTTTTTTTGTCGGACATTTTCCGCACCGCCCTGTCATGCCGGGCGTGCTGATGCTCGAGGCGATGGCCCAGGTGGCGGCCTTGCTGGCGTTTGATGCGCTGGGCACCACCCCCGGTGAAAAGACTATTTATTATTTTGCCGGCATTGACGGTGCGCGCTTTAAGCGTCCGGTTGAGCCGGGCGACCAGTTGGTGATGGACGTTTCTCTGGAGCGCATGAAGTCGGGCATATTCAAGTTCAAGGGGGTCGCCCGGGTAGATGATCAACTGGCCTGCGAAGCCGAACTGATGTGCACCATGCGCACGCTGCCCTGAGCCGAGGAGTACCAGGTGACGGCCATTCATCCTACCGCGCTGGTTGATCCGCAGGCGCAACTTCATGAGTCTGTCAGCGTGGGGCCTTACAGCGTGATTGGCCCGCATGTCCGTATCGCAGCCGGCTCAAGCATCGGTGCGCATTGCGTGATCGAGGGTCACACCACCATAGGGCGTGACAACAAAATTTTTCAGTTCAACTCGATAGGCGCTATTCCGCAGGACAAAAAGTATGCCGGCGAGCCCTGTGAGTTGGTCATTGGCGACCGAAACACCATCCGTGAGTTTTGCACGCTCAACATCGGCTCGCCCGGCGATGCCGGCGTCACCCGCGTGGGCAACGACAACTGGATCATGGCTTACGTTCATCTCGCGCATGACTGCGTGGTGGGCAATCACACGATCTTTGCCAACAATGCCCAACTCGCCGGCCATGTGCATGTGGGTGATTGGGCTATTTTGGGCGGCTTCACGGTGGTGCATCAGTTTGTACGCCTGGGCGCCCACAGCATGACGGCCATGTGCTCCCTGCTTTTTGCTGACCTGCCGCCTTATGTGATGTGCCAGGGTCAGCCGGCTGCCGCGCGATCGATGAACTTTGAAGGCTTGCGCCGGCGCGGCTTTTCACCTGAGCGAATTGCCGCCGTCAAAGCCATGCAGCGCGCGCTCTACCGTGATGAGCTGACGCTTGAACAAGCCAAAGAGCGCATTGCCCGCCTGACGCAAAGCCATCCCGAGGCCGAAGCCGACGTGGCCATGATGCTTGATTTCCTGGCCGGAACCTCGCCGCAGCGCGGTATCGTGCGCTGATTTTTCAATGGCCGGTGTGCCGACATCTCCCGCCATCTTGACGCCACATGTGGATGCTTTGACGGCATCCCCGCACAGCCCGCATCTGGCGATGGTGGCTGGAGAGACCTCCGGTGATTTACTCGCAGGCTTGCTGCTAAGCGGCTTACAAAAGCGCTGGCCTGACTTGAAAGCCGAAGGCATTGGCGGCGCACGGATGCAGGCGCTCGGCTTCAAGGCTTTGTGGCCCAGTGACAAACTGGCCGTGCTGGGCTATGTTGACGTGTTGCTGCACTACCGGGAGATCTCCGGCATACGCCGTAATTTGAAACAACACTTGCTGGCCCGACGCCCGGATGTGTTCATTGGCATTGATGCGCCTGACTTCAATCTGGACCTAGAAGCATCCCTGCGCCAAGCCGGTGTCAAGACGGTTCAATTTGTCAGCCCTTCGATTTGGGCCTCCAGGCCTGAGCGCGTTCAGAAAATCAAGCGCAGTGCGGACCATGTGCTGTGCCTTTTTCCTTTTGAGCCCGCTCTGTTGGCGCAGCATGGCATTGCGGCCACCTATGTGGGTCACCCTTTGGCAAGCATGATTCCGATGCAAGCAGACCAAGAGGCGGCCCGTCTGGCCCTGGGGCTGGCGCTGGACCGTCCTGTGGTGGCGGTGCTGCCGGGCAGCAGGCAAGCGGAGATTGACCATTTGGCCCCCCCATTTCTGGCGGCAGTGGCTTTGATTGCCCGTCAACGTCCTGGCACGCAATTCATCGTGCCGGCGCTGCCCGGGCTCAAGGCCGAGTTACAGCGCCTGACGCTTGCCGCTGGTTTGGCTGAAATACTCAAGATTGTTGATGGCCAGTCGCACGCCGTGCTGGCCGCCTGCGATGTCACGCTGATCGCCAGCGGGACGGCCACGCTGGAGGCAGCCTTGTTCAAACGCCCGATGGTGATTGCCTACCGCATGAACCGGCTTTCATGGTGGCTCAAGGGCCGGCTCAAGCTGCAGCCCTGGGTCGGCTTGCCCAATATTTTGTGTGGCGAGTTTGTGGTTCCTGAATTTTTACAAGATGCGGCAACGCCAGCGGCGCTGGCCTCTGCGGTCATTGATTGGCTGCAAGCGGCCGAGTCAAGCCCTGCGAAAATAAGCGAAGTGCAGAAAAAATTCACCGCCTTGCATGTGCAGCTGCAGCGCGACACGACTCAATTGGCAACAGATGCGATCGAAAAAGTTCTTGCAAGCTGAGCAAGCGCCCCTGGTATGGGATGTCCCCGGTCTGGTGGCCGGGGTGGACGAAGCCGGGCGCGGCCCCCTGATGGGCCCCGTGGTGGCGGCGGCTGTGATCCTTGACGATCTGCACCCGATCAAGGGTTTGGCCGACTCCAAAAAACTGACGGCTTTGCGCCGGGACAAGCTGTATGACGAAATCCGCGCCAAGGCTTTGTGCTTTTCAATCGCGCAGGCCTCGGCGGCAGAAATCGACGAGATCAATATCTTGCAGGCGACCATGCTCGCCATGAAGCGCGCTGTCGAAGGTTTGCGCCTGAAACCCGCCAAGGTGCTGGTGGACGGCAACCGCATTCCAACGCTGGTGATCGTCGCCGAAGCGATTGTCGGGGGTGACGCCTTGGTGCCCGCCATTTCAGCGGCCTCCATCCTGGCCAAAGTCTGGCGCGACCGCTGGTGTCAGGAGATGGACCAAGCCTTTCCGCAGTACGGCTTTGCATCGCACAAGGGTTACGGCACGGCTGAACACCTGGCTGCCCTGCGCCAGCATGGCGCCTGCCCCGAGCACCGGCGTACTTTTTCGCCGGTGGCGCAGGTGCTGCGATGAGCCTCAATGACGACCCCGCCGGCACCAGCGCCGTCACGCACATCGCGTCGCGCAGCAACCCCATCATCAAGACCTTGCACAAGCTGGCCCACGAAAGCACGGCTTATCGCAAGGAAGGGCTGGTCTGGCTGGAAGGTGACCATTTGTGCCGCGCCGCCTTGGCGCGTGGCTGGTCGCCGCACGCAGCTGTTTTTTCAGAATCTTTCTGGCCCCAGGCCCCGGCTCAGTGGTCTGCCGCCGCCGGCAAGACCTTGGTGATTGCCGATGCCCTGTGGCCCGAATTCAGCGCCCTGGAGTCACCGGGCGCCATGGGTTTTGTGATGGCCTTACCGAGCGCGCAAGCTGTGCAGGCAGACGCCGCATCGGTGGTTCTGGACCGCGTGCAGGACGCTGGCAATGTGGGCTCGATTTTGCGAAGCGCGGCTGCCTTTGGTTTCAGGCAAGTGCTGGCTTTGAAGGGCACGGCAGCGCTCTGGTCGCCCAAGGTGCTGCGCGCCGGCATGGGCGCGCATTTCGGGCTGCAGCTGATCGAAGGCTTGGCGATCGAAGACCTGCAAGCCTTGACCGTGCCGCTGGTGGTGACCAGCTCGCATGAAGGCGCGTTTTTACATCAGCAGAAGCTGCCTTCACCCTGCGCCTGGGTCATGGGTCATGAAGGGCAGGGCGTCAGTGCCGGCTTGTCGGCCATGGCGCGTTTGTCGGTACGCATCGCCCAGCCGGGCGGCGAGGAGTCGCTTAACGTGGGCGCAGCCGCCGCCATCTGCCTTTATGCGAGCGCGGCGGCGGCCCAGCGAAGCTGAATGCGGGCTCCGGCTCGGCTATAATCAGGGGCTTTTCTAATCCAGCTTCGCCCGAGCGCCAAGTCAAGCCAAAAACCTTCCAATAACCGTCAATCAGCGTCTTTCACCAGACCTTTTTGTGCACGCTTGGGCGAACCGTAACCACACGGAGAACCCAGTGCTTTTGTCTCTACAGGGAACCAACCCTTCCGCCATCCTGGCGCTCGCAGACGGCACGGTCTTTATCGGCAATTCCATAGGCGCCCCTGGTGCCACCACGGGCGAGGTGGTGTTCAACACCGCCATGTCCGGCTACCAGGAAATCCTGACGGACCCCAGCTACTGCCAGCAGATCGTCACCCTGACGTACCCGCACATCGGCAACTACGGCGTCAATCTCGAAGACGTCGAAGCCGACAAAGTCTATGCCGCTGGCCTCATCATCAAAGACCTGCCCCTTATCGCCTCCAACTTTCGCCAGACGGTGTCGCTGTCGGCGTACCTGGTCAGCCAGGGCACGGTGGCGATTGCCAACCTCGACACCCGTCAACTGACCCGCCACCTGCGAACTCACGGTGCGCAAAATGGCTGCATCATGGCCCTGGCCGCTGGCGAGTCTGTCAGCCCCGCAGCGATCGCCAAGGCTGTGGCTGCAGCGCAGGCCGCCCCCAGCATGAGCGGGCAAGACCTGGCCAAAGTGGTGTCTGTTCAGACATCTTATGCATGGACTGAAACTGAGTGGAAGCTCGGCTCGGGCTATGGCGTTCAAAGCGCGCCTAAGTTTCATGTGGTTGCCTACGACTTTGGCGTGAAGAAAAACATTCTTCGCATGCTCGCCGAGCGGGGTGCGCGCATCACCGTGGTGCCGGCGCAGACTTCGGCAGCCGAGGTGCTCAAGCTCAAACCGGACGGCATCTTCTTGTCCAACGGCCCGGGTGATCCGCAGCCCTGCGACTACGCGATTGAGGCAGCCCGTGAACTGATTGAGACTGGTATTCCGACCTTCGGCATCTGCCTGGGGCACCAGATCATGGCACTGGCCAGCGGTGCCAAGACCTTCAAGATGAAGTTCGGTCACCACGGCGCCAACCACCCGGTCAAAGACCTGGACAACCAGCGCGTCAGCATCACCAGCCAGAACCACGGTTTTGCGGTGGATGAAAAATCGCTGCCCGCCAATCTGCGCGCCACCCACATCAGCCTGTTTGACGGCACCCTGCAGGGCCTGGCCCGCACCGACAAGCCGGCGTTTTGCTTTCAGGGTCACCCCGAAGCCTCGCCCGGTCCCCATGACATCGCCTACCTGTTCGACCGCTTCACCGCGTTGATGGCGGCCGCAAAGCCGACTGCCGGAGTTCAATAATGCCCAAGCGCACAGACATCAAATCGGTCCTCATCATCGGGGCCGGCCCCATCATCATTGGCCAGGCCTGCGAGTTTGACTACTCCGGCGTGCAAGCCTGCAAGGCCCTGCGCGAAGAGGGCTACAAGGTCATCCTGATCAACAGCAACCCCGCCACCATCATGACCGACCCGGCGACTGCCGACGTCACCTACATCGAGCCGATCACCTGGCAGACTGTGGAGAAAATCATCGCCAAGGAACGCCCCGACGCGATCCTGCCGACCATGGGCGGGCAGACCGCGCTCAATTGCGCGCTGGACCTCTGGCGTCACGGCGTGCTCGACAAATACAAGGTAGAACTGATTGGCGCCACGCCCGAGGCCATCGACAAGGCCGAAGACCGGCTCAAGTTCAAGGACGCGATGACCAAGATCGGCCTGGGTTCGGCGCGCTCCGGCATTGCACACAGCATGGATGAAGCCTGGACCGTGCAAAAAACGCTGGGTTTCCCCACGGTCATCCGCCCCAGCTTCACCCTGGGCGGCACCGGCGGCGGCATTGCCTACAACTCTGAAGAGTTTGAGACGATTTGCAAGCGCGGTCTCGAAGCCTCGCCCACCAACGAGTTGTTGATTGAAGAGTCACTGCTCGGCTGGAAAGAGTACGAGATGGAAGTCGTGCGCGACAAGGCCGACAACTGCATCATCGTCTGCTCGATTGAAAACCTGGACCCCATGGGTGTGCACACTGGTGACTCCATCACCGTGGCACCGGCGCAAACGCTGACTGACAAGGAATACCAGATCCTGCGCAATGCGTCGCTGGCTGTGCTGCGTGAAATCGGCGTGGACACGGGTGGCTCGAATGTGCAGTTCTCCATCAACCCGGTGGACGGTCGCATGGTGGTGATTGAGATGAACCCACGCGTCTCGCGTTCGTCGGCCTTGGCTTCCAAGGCCACGGGTTTCCCGATCGCCAAGGTCGCGGCCAAGCTGGCCATCGGCTACACACTCGACGAATTGCGCAACGACATCACCGGCGGTGCTACGCCGGCGAGCTTTGAGCCCAGCATTGATTACGTCGTCACCAAGATTCCGCGTTTTGCGTTTGAAAAATTTCCGACGGCAGATTCACGCCTGACCACGCAGATGAAGTCTGTCGGCGAAGTCATGGCCATGGGTCGCACCTTCCAGGAGTCCTTTCAGAAAGCCTTGCGCGGCCTGGAAGTTGGCGTGGACGGCATGAACGAAAAGACGCAAGACCGCGAAGTGCTTGAAAAAGAGTTGGGCGCGCCCGGCCCCGAGCGTATCTGGTACGTTGGTGATGCCTTTGCCCTGGGCATGAGCGTGGACGAGGTGTTTGCGCTGACCAAGATCGACCCCTGGTTCCTGGTGCAGATCGAGCAGATCGTCAAGATCGAGCTTGAGCTCGAAACCATGTCGCTGGACCAGATGGACGCGACCACTTTGCGCGCGCTCAAGCAAAAAGGTTTTTCAGACCGCCGTCTGGCGCGTCAGCTCAAGACCACCGACACCGCCATCCGCGACAAACGCAAGGCACTCGGCGTACGGCCGGTTTACAAACGGGTGGACACCTGCGCGGCCGAGTTCGCTACCAACACCGCCTACATGTACTCGACCTACGAGGCTGAAGGCAGCGAATGCGAAGCCGCACCGACCGACAAGAAAAAGATCATGGTGCTGGGCGGCGGTCCCAACCGCATCGGCCAGGGCATCGAGTTTGACTACTGCTGCGTGCACGCGGCACTGGCCATGCGCGAAGACGGTTACGAGACCATCATGGTCAATTGCAACCCCGAAACCGTGTCCACCGACTACGACACTTCCGACCGTCTGTACTTCGAGCCGCTGACGCTCGAAGACGTGCTCGAGATCGTCGACAAAGAAAAGCCCTTCGGCGTCATCGTGCAGTACGGCGGCCAGACGCCTTTGAAGCTGGCGCTCGACCTCGAGCGCAACGGCGTGCCCATCATCGGCACCTCGCCCGATATGATCGACGCTGCCGAAGACCGTGAGCGCTTTCAAAAGCTCTTGCACGAGCTCAAGCTGCGCCAGCCACCTAACGCGACGGCCCGTACCGAACCTGAGGCGCTTGAAAAGGCCTCCGCCCTCGGATACCCGCTGGTCGTGCGCCCGAGCTATGTGCTGGGCGGTCGCGCCATGGAAATCGTGCACGAGCAGCGCGACCTGGAGCGTTACATGCGCGAAGCCGTCAAGGTTAGCCACGACTCGCCAGTGCTGTTGGACCGTTTTTTGAACGACGCCATCGAGTGCGATGTGGACTGCATCCGTGATGTGGCCGGCAAAACCCTGATCGGCGGCGTGATGGAGCACATTGAGCAAGCCGGCGTGCACAGCGGCGACTCTGCCTGCTCCCTCCCGCCGTATTCGCTCAGCGCTGCCACGGTCGATGAAATCAAGCGTCAGACCGCGGCCATGGCTGCGGCGCTGAACGTGGTTGGTTTGATGAACGTGCAGTTCGCCATTCAGAACATCGATGGCCAGGACGTGATCTATGTGCTGGAAGTCAACCCCCGGGCATCCCGCACCGTGCCTTTCGTCAGCAAGGCCACAGGCATCCAATTGGCCAAGGTGGCCGCACGTTGCATGGTCGGTCAGACCCTGGCGGCACAAGGCTTCACCCAAGAAGTCACGCCGCCTTACTTCAGCGTCAAAGAAGCCGTCTTCCCCTTCGTGAAGTTTCCCGGCGTAGACACCATCCTTGGCCCCGAGATGAAGTCCACCGGCGAAGTCATGGGCGTGGGCAAGACCTTCGGCGAAGCCTTTGTCAAGTCTCAGCTCGGTGCCGGTACGAATTTGCCTCAGTCCGGCCGAGTTTTCCTCACTGTCAAAAACAATGACAAAACACGCGCTGTGGCCGTGGCGCGGGCGCTGGTGGACATGAAGTTTGACCTGGTTGCTACCAAGGGCACGGCCGCGGCTATTCAGGCCGCGGGCATTGCCTGTGGCGTGGTCAACAAGGTCACGGAAGGCCGTCCGCATGTGGTGGACATGATCAAAAACAACGAGGTCGTGCTGGTCATCAACACCGTGGAAGAGCGCCGCAACGCCATTGCCGATTCGCGGCAGATCCGCACCTCGGCCTTGCTGGCCCGCGTCACCACCTTCACCACCATTGCCGGTGCCGAGGCTGCAGTTCAGGGCATGGCGCACATGGACAACCTTGGTGTGGTTTCGCTGCAAGAGCTGCATGCACAGCTCATTTGAGGTTTTTATGGCTCCCGGGCAATTGCATTAAACTCAAGTCCATCAATACGCCGCCGCCAGTTGTCTGGCGGCGGCTTCGCTTTTGCAGGGGACAAGATCCCCATGACGACCTTACCGATTACCAAACGCCGTTCAGAAAAACTCAAAGCAG
>JAIPDA010000047.1 GCA_021737905.1 Rhodoferax sp. | reverse complement strand
TCAGTGTCCAATAACGATCGAAGGGTGGACACCAAAGAAAAAATATGGAACGACTAGGCCTTGGACTTGTCTGAACGAGCAATGTTCCGCAAAATTTCAATGAAAGCGGTCAGCGCAGCAGACTCAATCGCATCCACAGGCCGAATCAAATAAGCAGAAAGCTGTTGCACTGGGGAGATAGGACGGGCAACCAGACCCGGCGGTTGAATCGCTGCAAAATAGAAAGGCTCAACAAGCGCTAAACCTGCACCATGATGGACAAGACGAATGGCAGTGATGGTTTGACTCACTTGCAATGACAAGTTTGGATGAACGTCAAACTCTTCGAACAAGCTTTCCACTTTTGCACGTAACACGTCCCCATCGTCATAGGTGATCAATGTTTCACCGGCAAGATCAGTGATCTCAATACTTTTCTTGCTAGCCAAGGGATGGTTTTCGGGCATGACACAAATCATGGCGCCTTTGGCGAGTTCTTCAATTGAAAGACCGCTGTTGTTGATTTCGCCGTAACACACCCCCAGATTGATTTCACGGGCCATGACACGCTCAATGATGTCTGGGGTTTGAAGCGAGTGAATCGTGACGTCAACATCCGGATGAGATTGTCCAAAAATTGAGACGGCATCGACGATGTAGCCGTTTGAAAGAGCTAAGGTACCGGCCACTGTGATTCGACCCAAACGACCTCTTGCGAGTGATCGGGCATTTTGACTCAGCCGATTTACCCTTCGAAAGATCTCGGAAACCTCTGGAAGGAGTGCTTCGGCCTCTGGTGACGGCTTGAGGCGACCACCAGAACGCTTGAACAGTTGCATACCCAACTGCGCTTCCATGTGTTGCAGGACGGTACTGACGGAGGGTTGAGAGACATTTAAAAGTTTTGCAGCACCCGTCACAGAGCCTGTCTGCATGATGGCATGCAGTACCTCTATTTGTCGCAATCGCATCAAAGATCCAGTTGAATATTTTTTTATAAATTAGATGGCAATATCGAAAAAATAATATCTAAATACCCGACTTAACAGATGGCTCGGACTTTTTTTATTTTTTACCCAGCACCCAATTCTACGAACTGGAAATTCCGAGATGCTTGTTTTTTCCTATGGATACATGGTTGTCCGTGCTGAAGTCTCAAGTTCACACATTTTGATTCTGGCGTTCCCTCAAATCAATAGTCGAACGTTGGAGGACTGCAGCAGAGACATTTTCAAGAATTCCAGCTCTGGGGGAATGACGGCTTACGCCGCTTAAGAGTCGTTGGCTGTATTCAGACTCAAATTCATTGCTCAGGCTGAAATCAAGCCATGGACATTCCACAGATAACTCTCAAATTAAGGGGCTTGACGCTGCCATAGCTATTGCTTGAGCCACGGGAACACAAGTAATGAGCTCCGTCACTTTTGCCAGATCAGCAGCCACGTCTTGGGGCCTGAAATAAAAAACCCCACTACCTAAAAGATAGCAGGGTTTCTTGGTAAACACTGGGGTGGCTGATGGGGCTCGAACCCACGACAACAGGAATCACAATCCTGGACTCTACCAACTGAGCTACAGCCACCGAAGTTGTAAATTATAAGGGCAAGGCGCTCTGTTCGATTACTTGGCGGCAGCCTGGTTGCTACCCGCTTCGGCCGTGGCCGGGGAAGCGCTGGGTTTGCTGACCTTGATCTCAACCTTGAAGCGCTCTTGCATGAACTTGTAATAGGCCAGGCTTTCGGCAGCAGTCCACCACTGGGCGTACTGGGCCCGTTCCTGGCGGGTGGCGTTTTCATCGCGAGGATCGCGCGGCAGAACTTGGGTAACTTTGACCACCGCATAGCCTTGTGCGGCCAGGTCTACGCCTGAGAGCGCCGGCAAGGCGGCCGGGTCGGCGCGCAAGATCGCGTCCAGCAGCAGCGGCGGCAGGTTTTGCGAGGCCGTGCGCGAAACCACCAGGGTTTGCGGCAAAGCGGCGCCGGCCGGGTTGGCTTGCCATGCAGCAAGTTTGGCAGCGCCATCTTTGCGGGCTTCTTCGGCACTGCGGCTGGCCAGCCAAAGGGCACGCACGCGATTTTTCACATCTGTGAGCGGCAGGGCCTTGGCGGGTGTGTACTGGCTGATACGGCCGGAAGCCAGCTGGTTAGGGCCGACTTCAATGGCTTCTGTGTTGCGCTTTTTTTCTATCGCATCGGCAGAAAACAGTGCATTCAAAAACTTGGGGTCGGCCAGCAGGCCTTTGGCGTCTGCTGCGGGGTTGCGGCTAACGCTGGCTGCGCTGCGGATCTCCAGCTTCAAGCGCTCGGCCACGGGCTTGAGGCTGTCGGCTTGCTCGTAAACGCCGTTGGTAAATATCTCGGCAGATTCGGCAAATTTTTTCTGCATTTGCTGCTTTTTCAGTTCGGCCTCGATCTCAGGACGAATGTCTTCAAAGCTGCGTTGCTTAGGGGTTTTGATGTCGGTCAGCCGGATGATGTGAAAGCCGAAGTCGCTTTCAACCACATCGCTGATCTCGCCTTTTTTCAGTGCAAAGGCCGTGTCTTCAAAGACTTTGACCATGGCGCCGCGACCGAAGAAGTCAAGGTCGCCGCCTTTAGCGGCAGAGCCTGTGTCTTGCGAGTTTTTGCGGGCCAGCTCGGCAAAGCTGTCTGGCGTTTTACGCACGGCAGCGAGCAACTGGGCGGCTTTGGCTTTGGCAGCTTCACGCTCGGCCGCCGGGGCAGATTTAGGCGCGTTGAGCAGAATATGGCTGGCCCTGCGCTCTTCATCGCCGCTCAAGCGTTGGACGTTTTGCTCGTAATAGGTTTTGACATCTGACTCGTTGAGCGTGATGGTTTTAGCAACCGCTTCAGCATCCAGAACCACGTACTCAATGCTGGCTTGCTCGGGGGCGCGGAACAAGGCAAGGTTGGCCTGGTAGTACTGCTCCAGATCGGCATCGGTGGGGCTGAGTTTGGCGACGTAGTCGGCCGGGTTGAAGCGGGCCAGTTGCAACTCGCGCTTTTCAAAGTAAGCATTGAGGGCCGAGTCGGCCACGGCAGCCGATGCAAAGCCGGTAGCGGCCACACCGGTCATGACCTGGCGGGTGGACAGATCTGCACGTACTTTGGCTTCAAACATCTCAGGGCTCATGCCCTGGCTGCCAAGCAGCTGGCGGTAGCGCTCCATGTCGAGCGAGCCGTCAGGCTTGCGCAGCGCCGCAATTTGCGGGTTGTTTTGCAACTCACGGGCTAAGCGCTGGTCGCTGGCGCCCAGGTAAAACTTGTCTGCAGCAGCCGCCATCACGCGCTCGCTGACCAGCCGCTCCAGCGTGGCGTAACGCGCTTCGGGTGAGTCGAGCAGCTTGATGTCCAGCGAGGGCATCGAGGCGCGCAGGCGATCGATTTCGCTGCGATGGGCTGCATCCCATTCAGCCTGGGTGATGTCGCGTCCGTCTACCTGGGCCACAGCGGCTGTTCCGGTAGTGCGGTTGTGGTCGTTCATGCCCAGCAAAACAAAGGAGGGAACGATCAGCAAAAACAGCAGCCACATCGTTATTTTGGTGTGCTTGCGAATGAAATCAAACATCTGGGAATTCCTGTTTATCGACTTGGCTGTTGACCGCTGACCTTAAAGCAATGCACGAAAAAAAGGCGAACTGCTGTGTTCGCCATTTTCAGAGTTATTGGTGGGTGCTGACGGGCTCGAACCGCCGACCTACGCCGTGTAAGGGCGCTGCTCTACCAACTGAGCTAAGCACCCCACTTCTAACTTCTTATCTCGTCTGCATCAGTTCAATGCGTCCTTCAGGGCTTTGCCCGGACGGAACTTCGGAACTTTGGCTTTATCGATTTTAATCGCAACGCCGGTACGGGGGTTGCGGCCTGTGCGGGCCTCGCGTTCCGTAGCCACAAAAGTGCCGAAACCGACCAGCGAAACGCTGTCACCTTTTTTCAAGGTGTCCGTGATGGCATCGATGGCGGCCTCGAGGGCGCGGGAGGCGGCAGCTTTTGAAATGTCGGCTTGCTGAGCAATATGGTCAATTAATTCAGATTTATTCACGGGGTTTGCCTTGTAGCTGATAAGTTAATTTGTACGCAGAAAGGACTTGCGAAAAGCCAAGTGCCATCAGCACTGAAGTCTGTACCGGCACCTTTTAAGGCGGGGGAGGAGGCGGATTCTATGCCTCTTTGCATCCGCAAGACCTCGCCCAAACCCTATTGCGCCGCCATGCCGCGCGTGCTACCAATCGGCTTGGCGCGCAGGCCTTAAAGGGCCGCCGCAATGGCTTTGCCGACGTCTGCAGTGCCGGCCGTGCCGCCCAGGTCCGGCGTGCGGGGTGCGCCACTGCCGGGAGCGAGCACTTTTTCGATGGCAGCCAGCACAGCGTCATGGGCTTGTTTATGGCCCAAAAACTCCAGCATCATCGCGCCGCACCAGATCTGCCCGATGGGGTTGGCAATGTTGCGGCCGGCAATGTCGGGGGCCGAGCCGTGCACCGGCTCAAACAGCGAAGGGAACTTGCGCTCGGGGTTGAGGTTGGCACTGGGCGCAATGCCGATGGTGCCGGTGCAGGCCGGGCCCAGGTCGCTCAGGATGTCGCCAAACAAGTTGCTGGCCACCACCACGTCAAAAAAGTCCGGGCGCTGCACAAAGTGCGCGGTCAGGATGTCAATGTGAAATTTGTCCAGCCGTAAATCAGGGTAGCCCTTGGCCATTTCTTCCACGCGCTCGTCCCAGTAAGGCATCGATATAGAAATGCCGTTGGACTTGGTGGCGCTGGTCAGGTGTTTTTTGGGCCGGGTCATGGCCAGTTCAAAAGCGAACTTGAGCACGCGGTCCACGCCGATGCGCGAGAACACCGACTGCTGCACAACAAATTCGCGCTCGGTGCCGGGAAAGGCGCGCCCGCCTATGCTGGAGTATTCACCTTCGGTGTTTTCGCGCACGATGTAAAAGTCAATCTCGCCGGGCTGGCGCGGGCTGCCGTCACGCCGCACCACGGGCGCGATGATGCCGGGCATCAAACGGGCCGGGCGCAGGTTGATGTACTGATCAAACTCCCGGCGAAACAGCAGCAGCGACCCCCACAGCGAAACGTGATCCGCAATTTTCGCGGGCCAGCCGACCGCGCCGAAATAAATGGCGTCATGACCGCCGACCAGGTCTTTCCAGTTGTCGGGCATCATCTGGCCGTGTTTTTCGCAGTAGTCCCAGCTCGAAAAATCAAAGTGGTCAAACTGCAGGTCAATGCCGAACTTGGTGGCAGCCGCTTCCATCACGCGCACGCCTTCGGGCATGACTTCTTTGCCGATACCGTCGCCGGGGATGACCGCAATTCTTTTTTGACCGGTGTTGGGTTTCATGGTGTCTCCTTCAAGTTGAAATGATTATGGCAAGGCGCTCGCTTGGGGCGCCCGGGCCGGCCGCACCACCAGGCTCACGCCAAGGGCGGTAATCACAGTGCCCAGCAGCGTAGCGAATGTGATTTCTTCGTTGAACAAAGCCCAGGCCATGAGAGCCGTTGTGGGTGGCACCAGGTAGAGCAAGCTGGTCACCGCCGTGGCCGCGCCGCGCTGGATCAGCAGGTAAAGCAAGGAGCTGCCGCCCAGGGTAAGCGCCAGCACCGCCCAAGCCATGGCGCCTATGAATGCGCCGTTCCAGGCAATGGCTTCGGTCTCCAATAGCGTCAGCGGCAGCGTCACCAGCAGCGCGGCGGCCAGCTGAATCACGTTGGCAGTGCGCACGTCGGTGGGCTGCATAAAGTGTTTTTGGTAAAGCGTGCCGGCCGTGATGCTCAAAAGCGCAAAGACCGCCGCGCCCAGCGTCAACCCGCTGACCTCGCTGCCCGCACCCAGCTTGCGCCAGACCACCAAGAGCAAACCACCCAGGCCCAGTGCCAGGCCCAGCCACTGCCGTCGACTGACTTGCTGGGGTGCAGCGCCCTGCCCTGCCCAATGCGACACCCAGACCGCCGTGAGCACGGGCTGCAAACTCACAATCAAAGCGGCCAGGCCGGACCCCATGCCGGCTTTGACCGCCACCCACACGCCGCCCAGGTAGCCTGCGTGCATCAAGGAGCCGGTCACAGCCAGGTGCAGCCACTGGCTGCCGCGTTTCGGCCAGACCGCGCCGCAAAGTTGTATCCAGACCAGAAAGCAGACGATAGAAAAGCCGTAACGCAAGGCCAGAAAGGTGAGCGGCGGCGCATATGGCAAGCCGAACTTGGCAACAATGAAGCCGGTGCTCCAGATCAGCACAAACACCATGGGCATGATTCGCAGCCAAAGGCTGACAGCGCTTTGCCCGCTGGCGCTGGGGGAAGCGCTCATTTGGTGCGGGCGCGAATTTCGGGAATGGCTTTTTGCAGGTAATAAACCATGGACCAGACCGTCAGGACCGCTGAAATCCAGACCAACCAGGTGCCCCAGAGATGAGTGTCAATGACGCCGAACAGCGTGCCGTGGTAAAGCAAAAAGGGAATAGCGATCATCTGCACAGTGGTCTTGAGCTTGCCGAGCATGTGCACAGCCACACTTTTGGTGGCGCCGATCTGAGCCATCCACTCGCGCAGGGCTGAAATGGCAATTTCACGGCCGATGATGATGAGCGCCACAAACACGTCAGCCCGCTGCAAGTGCACCAGGACCAGCAAGGAGGCGCAAACCAAAAACTTGTCGGCCACCGGGTCCAGGAAAGCGCCAAAAGAAGAAATTTGGTTGAGTTTGCGGGCCAAAAAGCCATCCAGCCAGTCGGTAGCGGCAAACAAAACAAACAAGACCGTGGCTATCAGGTTGCGGCTGGGCTCAGGCAAGTCGATGTAAAACACCCCCACGATCAATGGAATCGCCACGATGCGGGTCCAGGTCATGATGGTGGGAATGGTCAGAAACATGGCTTGATTTTGGCATGAGTCTCAAACGGCGCTGCGCAATGAGCGGGGCCGGGTGCCAGATCGGCGCTTTGGCTCAGTGCAAAGCGCGGTAAATTTCGTCTGCGAGCTCACGCGAAATGCCCTCGACGGTGGCCAAGTCTTGGGCACTGGCAGAGGCCACACCGCGAATGCCACCGAAGCGCTGTAGCAAGCTGGCGCGTTTTTTGGGGCCGATGCCGGCAATGTCTTCGAGCTTGCTGCCGCCCATCCGCACCTTGGCGCGACGCGCCCGCATGCCGGTGATGGCAAAGCGGTGCGCTTCATCGCGAATTTGCGCAATCAGCATCAAGGCGGCTGAATCGCTGCCAAGCTGGACCTTCTCGCGCCCGTCGGCAAACACCAGCTCTTCCAGGCCGACTTTGCGGCTTTCGCCTTTTTCGACGCCGGCGATCAGTCCCAAGTCCAGACCCAGCTCTTCAAACACCTGGCGCGCCATCGACACCTGGCCTTTGCCGCCGTCAACCAGCACCAGGTCGGGCAGCCGAGCTTCGTTGTGGCGGGCCGCTTCGGCCAGCTTGGTATAGCGGCGCAGCAGCACCTGGCGCATGGCAGCATAGTCGTCACCGGGGGTGATGTCGTCAATGTTGTAGCGCCGGTATTGGGCGTTTTGCATTTTGTGCGCCTCAAACACCACGCAAGAGGCCTGGGTGGATTCACCGGCCGTGTGGGAAATATCAAAGCACTCAATGCGCAGGGTGTCGAGTTTGTCCAGCGGCATGTCCAGTGCTTCTGCCAGGGCCCGGGTGCGCGATTGTTGCGAGCCTTCTTCTGCCAGCAGGCGTGCCAGTTGCAAGTCGGCATTTTTTTGCGCCATGTCCAGCCAGATGCGGCGCTGCTCGCGTGGCTGGTGAATGGCAGCGAGCTTGACGCCGCTTTGCGCAGACAGCGCACGGATCAGCAGTTTGTCGACAGGCGCACTGCAGATCAGCGTGGCTGGCACGGGAACGTCGAGGTAGTGCTGGGCAATAAAGGCTTCGAGCACCATGGATTCCACCGACTTGGCAGCTTCGCTCGCCGCTTCGTCAGTCTGCAGTGCGGCCAGTTCGCTGGCGTCTTGCACGTGGCTGGGAAAGTAAGGCCGGTCACCCAGGTGCCGGCCGCCGCGCACCATGGCCAGGTTGACACAGGCTTTGCCGCCATGCAGCTTGACGGCCAGGATGTCAGCGTCAACGTCGGCGTTTTTGCCGCCCAACTCCATAGACTGCTGGTGCATGATTTTGGAGAGCGCCGAAATCTGGTTGCGCAGCTCGGCCGCCAGCTCAAACTCAAGCAGGCCGGCATGGTGCTGCATTTTGCGCTCGAGCTCGGTGACGATCTCTTGCGTTTGGCCGCGCAAAAAACGCTCGGCGTTGGCAACATCTTGCGCGTAATTTTCAGCGCTGATGTGGCCCACGCAGGGCGCAGAGCAGCGCTTGATCTGGTAGAGCAGGCAGGGCCGGGTGCGGTTGTTGAAGACCGTGTCTTCACAGTTACGCAGGCGAAAAAATTTTTGCAACAGCAGCATGGTTTCTTTGACCGCCCAGGCGCTGGGATAGGGGCCGAAGTAGTGGTGCTTTTTCTCGGTGGCGCCGCGGTAGTAAGCCATGCGGGTGAAAGCCGTGGCGGCGTGTGCAGCTGGCGCCGGCCCGGCTGGAGCCTTGCCGGCTGGTGCTTGCGCGGCTGTGAGCTTGAGATAAGGGTAGCTTTTATCGTCCCTGAACAAAATATTAAAGCGCGGGTTGAGCGTCTTGATCAGGTTGTTTTCAAGCAGCAAGGCCTCTGCTTCTGAGCGCACCACGGTGGTTTCCATGCGGGCAATGCGCGTGACCATCAGGCCGATGCGGGTGCCGCCATGGCTTTTTTGAAAGTAGGTGCTGACGCGTTTTTTCAGGTTGCGCGCTTTGCCCACGTACAGCACAGCGCCCTCGGCGTCGAAGTAGCGGTAAACCCCCGGCATGGCCGGCAGCGCAGCGACTTCGCTGAGCAGTTGGGGGTCAAATTCGTGGGGCTGGGTCATGGTGTTGTTGCGCCGGCACCGTTCAGGCGCTTGGGTGGGCGATGTGTGTATTGTGGACAATCCTGTGATGAATCGCCGCCGGCAATGGGACATTTTTTGCAAAGTCATCGACAACTTCGGTGACATTGGCGTGAGCTGGCGCCTGAGCGCCGACCTGGCCGCCCGCGGGCAAGCGGTGCGTCTGTGGGTGGACGATGCGTCTGCCCTGAGCTGGATGGCACCGCTGGGCGCGCCCGGCGTGACAGTGCGGCCCTGGGGCCAGGCCGCAGACGCCGCCGCGCTGGCCGCCCTGCTGCCGGCCAATCCGGGCGAGGTGCTGGTTGAAGCCTTCGGCTGCGATATACACCCTGAATTTCTCAGCGCCTGGCTGGCGGCGCCCCTGCCTGGCCACAGCAGTCCGGTTGCCGGGCGCTGTTGGCTCAACCTTGAATACCTGTCGGCCGAAGCCTATGTGGCGCGCTGCCACGCCCTGCCCTCGCCGGTGCAACACGGGCCGGCCGCCGGTTGCAGCAAATGGTTTTTTTATCCGGGCTTCACCCCCCAAACCGGCGGCTTGCTGCGCGAGCCGGGCCTGATCGAGCGCATGACAGCCTTTGAAACCAAGGAAGCTGGGAGCTGGTTGCACAGCCTGGGACTGCCGGCCGCTGCGCCGGCCAGTGCTTCGCCGCTGCGGGTGTCCATGCTTTGCTATGAGCCACCGGCCTTGGCCGCGCTGCTGCGGCAGTGGTCGGCCCATGGTTTGGCTGGCCGGCCTGTCGAGCTTCTGGTCACGCCCGGGCGCAGCGCGCTGGCGGTTAAAGCGGCGATGGCTCAAGCGAACTGCCCGCCAGACAGCGCTGGTCTGCGCATCACCTGCTTGCCCTGGCTGAGCCAGCAGGACTACGACAAGCTGCTGTGGGCTTGCGACATGAATTTTGTGCGCGGCGAAGACTCGGTGCTGCGCGCGCTATGGACGGGCAAGCCTTTTGTGTGGCAGATTTACCCGCAGCAAGACGCCGCGCACCTGCCCAAACTGGCAGCTTTTTTGCAGCAAAACCAGCTCACAGGCGCTGCGCAAAGCTTTCACGCCGCCTGGAACAACAGCAGCCAGGCGCTGCCTGAGGTGGATGCCGGCGCTCTGGCCGATTGGCAGGCCCAAACCCGCGCCGCACGGGCCAGGCTGCTGGCGCAAGACACGCTGAGCGAGGGCTTGCTCAAGTTCGTGGCCAAAAACCGCTAAAATCAAGGGCTTTCGGGGAATTGACGCTCTGTTCATACAGACGCATGGCACCCCTAACTTGCCGCATCACGCAAGCAGCATCCGCTGCGGCCCTAACTTCACATTTTTATGAAAATCGCTCAAGAAATCCGCGCCGGAAACGTCATCATGCACGGCAAGGACCCGATGGTCGTGCTGAAAACTGAATACAGCCGCGGCGGCCGTAACTCTGCCACCGTGCGCATGAAGCTCAAAAGCCTGATTGGCAGCTTCGGCACAGAAAACGTCTTCAAGGCCGACGACAAGATTGACCAGGTCATTCTGGACAAAAAAGATTGCACCTACTCCTACTTTGCAGACCCGATGTACATCTGCATGGACGCGGACTACAACCAGTACGAAGTCGAAGCCGAAAACATGGGCGACTCGCTCAACTACCTGCAAGACGGCATGGAACTCGAAGTGGTGTTCTACGACGGCAAGGCGATCTCGGTTGAATTGCCGACCAGCGTGCAGCGCGAAATCACCTGGACAGAACCCGCCGTCAAAGGCGACACATCCGGCAAGGTGCTCAAGCCCGCCAAGCTCGCTACCGGCTTTGAAATCGGTGTGCCGATTTTTGTGGCCCAAGGCGATGTGGTCGAGATCGACACCCGCACCGGCGAGTACCGCAAGCGCGTCTAATCCCGCTAACGCACGGCGCTCGGGCCCCTGCTGGCTTGAGTCGGTTTTGCCAAAGGCCCTTTTGAGAATTCAGAGGGCCTTTTTTCATGGTGCACCGGCCCGGGCTCGTTCACAATGGCGTCATGCAATCCACACAAGACCTTTCTGAAAGTCGCCTGGCCGACGCCTGGGCGGAACTCGAGTCCCACTCCAACCAGGGCTACACCCTGCACCCGGACGCCTACCGGCTGGCCTTTGCCGACCCTGAGTTTTTGCTGCGCCGCGAAACCCGCGGCCTGCGCATGCAGCTTGAAATGCTCAAGCCCGAGGTCGATCAACATGCCCAGGGCATTGAGAACACCATCGTGGTGTTTGGCAGCGCCCGCTTTGCGCCGCCCGAGCAGGCCGAAAAAGCCCTGGCTGCAGCCCAAGCCGGCAACGATGCCGCAGCACTGGCTGCGGCGCAGCGTCAGGTGCGCAATGCCGGCTACTACAACCAGGCCAGGCTGTTCAGCCGGCTGGTGGCAAGCTACAGCCAGGCCCGGCCGGCCAAAGAGCAGTTGCACATTTGTACCGGCGGCGGTCCCGGCATCATGGAGGCGGCCAACCGCGGTGCGCATGAGATGGGCATGCTCAATGTCGGCTTGAACATCGCCTTGCCGCACGAGCAAAGCTCTAACCCCTATGTGTCGCCTTCGCTGAACTTCAAGTTCCATTACTTTGCGCTGCGCAAGATGCATTTCATGATGCGCGCCAAGGCGCTGGTGGCTTTTCCGGGCGGCTTCGGCACGCTCGATGAATTGTTTGAAGTCATCACGCTGGTGCAAACGCGCAAAGCCAAACCGGTGCCTATCGTGCTGTTTGGTAGCAGCTACTGGAAGCGCTTGTTCAACTTCGATGTGCTGGTTGAAGAGGGTGCGATCTCACCGGAAGATCTGGACTTGCTCACTTATGTGGACGAACCTCAAGAGGCCTGGGACGCGATCTGCAAGTTTTACGCGCTCTCGCCCTGAGCTCGGGCAGTGCCTTAGCTGGAATGGCGGACCAGGGGCAAGCTCTCACGCAGACGCCAGGCGGCGCGCGCACCACTGCCCACCGCCGCACCGGCAAACCAGAAAACGCCGGCAATGCCGATGACAGCGCCCGCCGTGCCAAACAGCACGGGCATGACCACACTGGATGCGTTGATGGCCATCATGCGCAAACCCAAAGCCTCGCCGTGGCGCGCATCAGGTGTCAACTGGTGCAGCAAACTCATGACCATGGGTTGCACGATGCCCAGCGCCAGGCCGAGCAAAACTGAGCAGATACCCATGGCCCAAGCGGTGGGCATCAGGGGATACAGGCCGAACAGCAGCGCCGTCATCAGCATGGCTGCGCACAGCAAAGCCCATTCACGGATACGGTTGGCGATCAGGGGCAAGAGCACGCGCACGGCCGCTGCCGCGATTGCGAAGGCGCCCAAAATTGTGCCGATCACAGACGCTGGTATGCCGCGCTCAAAACCCAGCACGGGCACCACAAAGGTGTGCACATCCCAGCAGGACGACAAAAGCCAGTTGACCAGCATGAGCCGCCGGAAATCCGGGCTCGACATCAAGTCCCAGGCCTTGGGCACCGGGCTGCCGGGCGCAGCAATGATGGGCGGCAATTCCTGCACACGCCTGAGCAGCCACCAACTCAGCAGGGGCAAGAGCGCCAGCACCAAAAAAGCGGCGCGGTAACCCGGCAGACTGCCCGGGGTGGGGCCGAAGTGGTCGATCAAGAGACCGGCCGAAAAAGGGCCGATGAAATTGGACAGGGCCGGGCCAATCGACAACCAGCCAAACACCTTGCGCAGCTCCAGTGCACCGTTGGCAGCACGGCCAACATGGCGCTGCAAGGCAATCACAGAGCT
>JAIPDA010000046.1 GCA_021737905.1 Rhodoferax sp. | reverse complement strand
ACTTTGCCCCTTTCCTGCAAAAAGTGCGCGACAGCAAGCCTGATGCCTTGTTTGTGTTTGTGCCCTCCGGCGCGGGTGCGGCGGTCATGAAGCAGTTTCTCGAGCGCGGCCTGGACAAAGCAGGCATCAAGCTCATCGCCACGGGCGACGTGACCGATGACGACCAGTTGAACGACATGGGTGACGGCGCCCTGGGCGTGGTGTCTTCGCACCACTACTCTGCGGCCCATCCTTCAGCCACCAACAAAAAATTTGTAGAAGCCTTCGGCAAAGCCAACAAAGGCATGCGCCCGAACTTCATGGCCGTGGGTGGCTATGACGGCATGCGCGTGATCTACGAAGCGCTGCGCACTGCCAAGACCACCGGCAAGGCTACGCCAACGGGCGACGCCCTGCTGGCCGCCATGAAGGGTCAGATTTTTGAGAGCCCGCGCGGCCCGATCTTCATTGACGCACAAACCCGTGATGTCGTGCAAAACGTGTACCTGCGCAAGGTCGAGAGAAAAGACGGTCAGTTGTACAACGTCGAATTCGATGTGATCAAGGACGTCAAAGACCCGGGCAAGACCCGGTAAATTGTTGGCGCTACCTGTAGCCATGTGCAGTTTTTCGACAAACTGTGCATGGCTTTTTTCTGAGCTCAATTTGTCATGCTGACGATTCTTTTTGACGGTGTTGCCTACGGCATGCTGTTGTTCATTCTGGCCGTGGGGCTGGCCGTGACCATGGGGCTGATGAATTTCATCAACCTGGCACACGGCGCTTTTGCCATGGCCGGCGGCTACATCACTGTGCTGCTGATGCAGCGCATGGGCGTGCCTTTTCTGGTGTGCCTGCCACTGGCTTTTCTGGGCGCAGCACTGATGGGCGCGCTGCTAGAGCGCACGCTCTACCGGCCCATGTACAACAAACCGCACCTGGACCAGGTGCTGTTTTCCATCGGACTGGTGTTCATGGCGGTGGCCAGCGTGGATTATTTTCTGGGCTCGTCCCAGCAAAACATTCACCTGCCGGTCTGGCTCAAGGGCCGTACCGAGATCGGCAGCGATGCCTTCATGCTCGGCATGGGGCATTACCGCTTGTTCATCATTGCCGTTTGCGCGGCGCTCACGGTGGCGCTGCAGTATGTGCTGACGAAAACCCGTTTTGGCAGCCGTCTGCGCGCTTCGGTTGATGACCAGCGCGTGGCCGCCGGTCTGGGTATCAATGTGAACCTGGTATTTTTATCCACCTTTGCCGTGGGCTCCGGCCTGGCCGGCCTGGGCGGTGCGCTGGGCGCAGAGGTGCTGGGCCTGGACCCGACCTTTCCGCTCAAGTTCATGGTGTATTTTCTGATCGTGGTGGCGGTGGGCGGCACCACGTCCATCACCGGCCCTTTGCTCGCCGCGCTGCTACTGGGCATTGCCGATGTGGCGGGCAAGTACTACATACCCAAGCTGGGTGCTTTCATCGTGTACAGCCTGATGATCGCGATCCTGATCTGGCGCCCGCAAGGCCTGTTTGTGCGCAAGGCGGGCAAGTGACATGCAGAGTCTGAACGCACAAGCTTCGCTGTTGCAGCAAAGCCGCATCAAACCGCTGGAGCTGGTGTTTTGGCTGCTGGCCTTTGCGGCGCCGGTGCTCACCCCCAGCCATGCCTTGATCATCAATGAAATCGCCATCGTGGCGCTGTTCGCTGTTTCTCTGGACATCATCCTGGGTTACACCGGCATTGTCTCGCTGGGCCACGCTGCCTTCTTCGGCCTGGGTGGTTATGCAGCGGCGCTGTTCGCCAAACACGTCATGCCCGACCCCTTGGTCGGCCTGGCGGTCGGCATTGCGGCGGCCACGCTGCTGGGCCTGATGGCATCTCTGACGATTCTGCGCGGCAGCGACCTCACGCGCCTGATGGTCACGCTGGGCCTGGGCTTGATTCTCATGGAGTTGGCCAACAAGCTCGACTGGCTGACCGGCGGCGCCGATGGTTTGCAGGGCGTGGTGATGGGGCCTGTTTTGGGGCGCTTCGAGTTTGATTTGTCGGGCCAGACTGCGGCCTACTATTCCCTGAGCGTGTTGCTGGTTTTCTTTGTGTTGCTGCGGCGCGTGACGCAGTCACCGCTGGGGGCCACGCTGATGGCCATCCGCGACAACCGGCTGCGCGCCATGTCCATCGGCATTCCGGTCAATGCCCGCCTCACGCTGGCCTACACGCTGGCCGCTGCGGTGGCCGGTGCGGCCGGTGCGCTGATGACTCAGACCACTGGCTTTGCCTCTCTGGACCTGTTTGAGTTTCACCGCTCTGCTGATGTCCTCTTGATTCTGGTGATAGGCGGCACCGGCTGGTTGTATGGCGGCGTGGCTGGCGCCATCGTCTTCAAGCTGATGCAGGATTTCTTGTCGTCCATCACGCCGCAGTACTGGATGTTCTGGATCGGTCTTTTTCTGGTGGTGCTGGTGCTGGTCGGTCGCGACCGCCTGATCCGCCCCTGGACCTGGCTGGGCACAGGCCGTAAGGGCCAATCATGAACGCAGCCCTGCACCCCAACGCCGCCACGGCCGCCAATGCAGGTGAAACCGTCTTGTCCGCACAGGGTCTGGAGATGCGCTTTGGCGGCATTGTGGCGACCAATGGCGTCAACCTGGACTTGAAAAAGGGCGCACGCCATGCGCTGATCGGGCCCAATGGCGCCGGTAAGACCACATTCATCAACCTGCTCACCGGCGTGTTGCAGCCGACTGCCGGTCGCATCGTGCTGGAAGGCGAGGACATCAGCACGCTGGCGCCCAACGAGCGCGTCGGCCGCGGCATGGTACGCACCTTCCAGATCAACCAGTTGTTTGACAGCATGACCCCTTTGCAGACGCTGGCGCTGGTGGTTTCTCAGCGCTCGGGCTTGGGTCGCCGCTGGTGGCCTTCGCTCGGGCACAACGCGCAGGTGGCGCAGCGCTGCGAAGAACTGCTCACCAAATTCCATCTGGCTGAGGTGATGAACCAGCGCACGCGCGAGCTGGCCTACGGCAAACGCCGTCTGCTGGAAATCGCCATTGCCCTGGCCTGCGAGCCGCGCGTCTTGCTGCTGGACGAGCCGGTGGCCGGCGTGCCGGCCGGCGAGCGCGAAGAACTGCTGCAAACCGTGGCCGCTTTGCCGGCCGATGTGTCGGTGCTGCTGATCGAGCATGACATGGACCTGGTTTTCAGCTTTGCCACGCGCATGACGGTGCTGGTCAATGGGGCTGTGCTGACCGAAGGCACGCCGCAAGAGATCGCGGCCGATCCCCGGGTCAAGGCCGTGTACTTGGGCCATGGTGAAGGAGCCGGCGCATGAGCGAGTTGCTGCGCGTAGACAATTTAAGCGCCGGCTACGGCCAGGCGGTGGTGCTCAGCGGCATTTCGTTGAGTTTGGACGAAGGCCAAACACTGGCGCTGCTGGGGCGTAACGGCACCGGCAAAACCACCTTGATCAACACCCTGGCCGGTGCTACGCGCCAGCATGGCGGCAGCATCATGCTGGGCGGCCGCGCCCTGCACACGCTGGCCCCCTACGAGCGAGCGGCTGCCGGCATCGGCTGGGTGCCGCAAGAGCGCAACATCTTCAAGTCGCTGACGGTGCATGAAAACTTGACCGCTGTCGCGCGCCCCGGCAAGTGGACGCCGAACAGCGTCTACGCCATGTTCGAGCGACTGGCCGAGCGCAAAGGCAATCTGGGCACGCAACTCTCAGGCGGCGAGCAGCAAATGCTGGCGGTGGGTCGCGCGCTGGTGATCAACCCCCGCCTGTTGTTGCTCGATGAACCGCTCGAAGGCCTGGCTCCCATCATTGTGGAAGAGCTGCTGCGGGCGTTACGCCGCATCACGCGCGAAGAGGGCCTGTCGGCCATCATCGTCGAGCAGCATCCGCAGGCGGTGCTGGCCATTTCTGACCGCGCCGTGGTGCTGGACCGGGGCAGCGTGGCGCATGCGGGCAGTGCGCAAGCGCTGCAGCAAAACCCTCCATTGTTGGAGCAGCTGCTGGGCGTTTCGCGCTGAGCTGCGTCTGCTGTTTCAGGGCTGAGCAGCGCCCAGTTGCCGCGCCAGCAGCACGGCCACATGCACTGCCTCACGCTGCGCGCCGTCCTTGATCTGGTGCCGGCAACTGGTGCCGTCGGCCACCACGATAGCGTCAGGCTGGGCGCGCACTGCCGGCAGCAGGCTGAGCTCGGCCATTTGCATGGACACCTCGTAGTGGCTGGCCTCATAACCAAAGCTGCCGGCCATGCCGCAGCAGCTCGATTCGATGAGTTCTGGCTTGGCGCCCGGAATCAGCTTGAGCACGTCCATCACCGGGCTGATCGCGCCAAAGGCTTTTTGGTGGCAGTGGCCGTGCAGCAAGATCGCGTGATCGCTGGCTTGCAGCCGAACTTTGAGCGATTCGAGCTGGCCGGCCGCAGCTTCTCGGGCCAGAAATTCTTCAAACAGCATGGCTTGCTTGCTGATGGCTTGGGCCTGCGGACCCAGGTTCATCACTAAAAACTCGTCGCGCAGGGTGAGCAGGCAAGACGGCTCCAGCCCGACAATGGGAATGCCTTTTTCAGCAAAGGGCCAGAACGATGTCATCAACTCGCCGGCCTTGGCCTTGGCTTGGTCAAGCATGCCGCTGGCCAGGTAGGTGCGGCCGCAGCACAGGTGCTTGCCGTCGGCTTGCGCCTTGCCGGCGACATGGACGGTATAGCCCGCTGCTTGCAGCACTTGCAGGGCAGCACGCGCATTGCCGGCCTCAAAGCTGCCGTTGAAGGTGTCAACGAACAGCACCACAGGCCTTGCGGCGGCCAGCACTTGCGCGCGCGTGGCGCCGGTGTTGGCGGTGTTGAAAAAATGCTGTGACTGCCATTGCGGCAAGCGGCGTCGGGCTGAAAAGCCCAACAGCTTTTCACTCAGCGCGGCCAGGCCCGGCAGTTTGTCGCGCAAATTGAGCAGCGGCGCAAAGCGGCTGGCCCAATGGGCGTAGTCCGGCAGGTGCGCCACCAGTTTGTCTTTGAGCGTGTGGCCGTGCCGGGCTTTGTAGTGGTGCAAAAACTCGACCTTCATTTTGGCCATGTCCACGCCGGTCGGGCAGTCGCGCTTGCAGCCTTTGCAGCCTACGCATAAATCCAGCGCCTCATGCACCGCTTGGCTGGTGAAGGCGTCTTGGGCCGGCAGGCCATCGAGCTGGCCCGACAGCGCCAGGCGCAGCGTGTTGGCGCGTCCGCGCGTGAGGTGTTTTTCGTCGCGCGTGACGCGGTAGCTCGGGCACATGGTGCCGGCGTCGAACTTGCGGCAGTGGCCGTTGTTGTTGCACATTTCCACCGCTTTGGCCAGTCCTTGCGCCGGGTCACCGCCGGTGCCGGGGGCGCTGGTCTGCTCGGTCACCGGGTCGTTTTGCACATCCCAGGCCCGCCAGTCCAGCGCGGTCTGGATCGGTATCACCTTGTAGCTGGGCGCATAGCGCATCAGGCGGGTGTCGTCCATTTTGGGCGGATTGATCATGCGTTCCGGACACAGCAAATCAAGCGGGTCCATGTGCGCCTTGATACTGGCAAAGGCTTGTGTAATTTGCGGGCCGAACTGCCAGGAAATCCATTCGCCGCGGCACAGCCCGTCGCCGTGTTCACCGCTGTAAGCACCCTTGAACTTGCGCACCAGTGCCGAGGCTTCTTCGGCAATCGCGCGCATTTTGGGCGCGCCGTCCCGGCGCATGTCCAGGATGGGCCGCACATGCAGCGTGCCGACCGACGCGTGTGCATACCAGGTGCCTTTGCTGCCGTGCTTTTGAAACACTTCTGTCAGCGCATCGGTGTACTCGGCCAGGTGTTCAAGCGGCACGGCGCAGTCTTCAATGAAGCTGACCGGCTTGCCGTCGCCCTTGAGGCTCATCATGATATTGAGGCCCGCCTTGCGCACTTCCCAGAGGTTTTTTTGCGGCGCGTCGTCCACCATCTCGACCACCGAGCCGGGCAGGCCCAACTCGCCCATGAGCTCGACCAGCTCACGCATCCGGGGCAGCAGGTCGGCCTTGGAGGCACCTGAAAACTCGACCAGCAAAATCGCATCCGGCGAGCCGAGCAGGGCGGTGCGCACCGTGGGCGCAAAGGCCGGGTTTTTGAGCGACAGCTCGATCATGGTGCGGTCTACCAGCTCAACCGCTGACAGCCCGCCGCCGAGCTTGACGATGTGCTGCGCGGCGTCCATGGCTGCGTAAAACGTCGGGAAGTTGACCACGCCCAGCACCTTGGCGCGGGGTAATTCGCTGAGTTGCAGCGTGAGGTTTTTGGTCAGCGCCAGCGTGCCTTCGCTGCCAATGAGTAGGTGGGCCAGATTGACTGTGCCGCCTGTTGTGTAGGGCCGTTCGCTCTGGTTGCGAAATATGTCCAGGTTGTAGCCAGCCACGCGGCGCATGACTTTGGGCCAGCGCGCATCGATCTCCGGGGCCAGTTGCTCGGCCAGCGTGCGCACGTAGTCGCCCAGCGCGCGGGACTGACCGCTGCTGTGCGCGTAGTCGCCCAAGCTCAAGAGCGTGCCGTCAGAGGTCCAGACCTCGGCGCCCAGCACGTTGTGAACCATGTTGCCGTAGGCAATCGAACGGCTGCCGCAGGAGTTGTTGCCGGCCATGCCGCCCAGCGTGGCCTGCGCGCTGGTTGAAACATCGACCGGGTACCAGAGGCCATGTTTTTTGAGCGCGGCGTTCAGGTGGTCCAGCACCAGTCCGGGTTCGACCACGGCTGTACGTTCATTGGGGTTGACGGCCAAAATGTTGCGCACGTGCTTGGAGTGGTCAATGATCAGGCCCGCGCCCACGGTCTGCCCGCACTGGCTGGTGCCACCGCCCCGAGCCACGATGGGCACCCCCAGATCGCGGCAAATCTCCAGCGCCAGCGTCACGTCGGCACTGCTGCGCGGCACAAATACCCCGACCGGCATGGCCTGGTAGATGGAGGCGTCGGTGGCGTAGCGGCCGCGGTCGGCCGCTGAAAAAAGCACCTCGCCCTGCGTCTGGCTGGCCAAGCGCGCGGCCAAGCGGGCCGCCACCTCGTTACTGACACGGGCTACCTGCTCGTAGGTTTGCGGGCCGGATCGGGTGACATGCAAGGGCAAGGGCGCGTTCATGCCTGAGCTCCAGCCTGGCTGCGGCTGCGCAGCTGGGCCATCACCACGTCCCGCTTGTGGTTCAGGTGGCTGAGCAGCACGGCACGCATGGCGGCGGGGTCGCGCTGATCCAAAGCCTGCACCATGGCCTCGTGCTCCTTGACGGCAGCGCTCCATTTCTCACCATCCTGGTTGGAGCGAAATCGCAGCGCCTGCAGCCTGGCGTTGACCTGGCGGTAGGTAGCGCTCAGCACCGGGTTCTTGGCTGCCGCGTTGATGGCTGCATGAATCGCTGAGTTCAGGCGGTAGTAGGCAGGCAGGTCGCGCCGTGTGAAGGCCGCGAGCATCTCGTAATGCATGGCCTTGATCTCGGCCAGTTCGGCCTCGGTGATGCGCTGTGCAGCCAGTTCGCCCGACTGGGCCTCCAGCCCGGCCATGACCTCAAAGGTGTGATGCACGTCGGATTCGCTGAGTTCGACGGCGATGGCGCCCCGGTTTGGCAGCAACTCCACCAGGCCCTCGGCGGCCAGCATCTTGATGGCTTCGCGCAGTGGCGTGCGCGAGACCTTCAGCACCTCGCTGAGCTCGCGCTCGTTGAGTTTGGCGCCGGGTGCAATGTGGCCTTCGACCAGCATCTCGCGCAGCTGCTGGGCCACATGCTCGTGCAGTGTGGGGCGGGAAATGGGGGGCAGGGGGATGATGTGGGCGCTCATTTTTTAATTTTGTATGCAAAAAAATGGTCAGTCAATACAAACTTGTGCCCATTCAGGCGAATTTATTTCATTACTTACTGGGGTAAATACCATCACGTCTCAATGTTTCCCATCCAACAATGTATTTTGTATGCAAAAAATGAATTTTTTCGGAGTGCCTGCATGTTGACCCTCGACTTCCACCCCACCGGTCGCCACTTCCTGCAGATTCCAGGCCCATCGCCCGTGCCCGACAAGGTGCTGCGGGCCATGAGCCTGCCCACCATTGACCACCGGGGCCCGGAGTTCGCGGCGCTGGGTTTGAAGGTGCTGGGCGACATGCAGCAAGTGTTCAAGACCCGTCAGCCGGTGATGGTCTACCCTTCCTCGGGCACGGGTGCCTGGGAAGCCGCCATGGTCAATACGCTCAGCGCTGGCGACCATGTACTGATGTACGAAACCGGCCACTTTGCCGCGCTTTGGAACAAGCTGGCCCTGCGCCTTAGCCTGAAAACTGAAGTCATGGCCCTGCCTGGCCCAGACGCATGGCGCTACGGCGTGCGCGCCGACCTGATTGAAGAGCGGCTCAAGGCCGACAAGGCCCACAGCATCAAGGCGGTGTGCGTGGTTCACAACGAAACCTCCACCGGCGTGACCAGCGACATTGCCGCCGTGCGTCGCGCCATCGATGCGGCCAAGCACCCGGCTTTGCTCCTTGTGGACACCATCTCGGGTCTGGCCGGTGCCGACTACCGTCACGACGACTGGGGCGTAGACGTGTCCATCAGCGGCTCACAAAAAGGGCTGATGCTGCCACCCGGCATCAGCTTCAACGTGCCGTCGGCGCGCGCCATTGCGGCAAGTCAGCAAGCCACGCTGCCCAAGGCCTTCTGGGCCTGGGACGAGATGATCGAGATGAACAAAACCGGCTACTGGCCGACCACACCCAACACCAACTTGCTGTACGGTCTGTCTGAGGCCTGCGACATGTTGCTTGCTCATGGCCTGGAAGTGGTGTTTGCACGGCACCAGCGCTGGGCCGAGGGCGTGCGCGCGGCGGTCAAGGCCTGGGGCTTGCTGATCCAGTGCGCCGACCCGGCGGTTTACTCGCCCATCCTGACCGGCGTGATGATGCCCGAGGGTGTGGATGCCGACGCTGTGCGCAAGATCATCCACGAGCGCTTTGACTGCTCCCTGGGCACCGGCCTGGGCAAGATCAAGGGCCGCATGTTCCGCATCGGCCACCTGGGTGATACCAATGACCTCACGCTGCTGGGCGCGCTGGCCGGCTGCGAAATGGGTCTGAAGCTCGCTGGCGTCAAGCTGGCCGGCGCCGGCGTCCAGGCGGCCATGGACCATTTTTCTAGCCACGCCGCCGCCAAGCCCTTGCGCCAGGCGGCCTGAAGGGTAACGAAACCCACCTGCTGGACATATTGCCGGCCCGGCGCTGAGCCGTCGCGCAGAATTTTTGTCCCTGGCGCTGTCACAGGAGTCGCCCAAGTGGGCGCACTTTTGCGCAAGCAAGCCAAGGTCTGGACCAAGGGCTGAGACCCGCACGCTCGCAACCGAATCCGGCTCGACTTATAGTGGAGCCGGATTTTTCTTTTCCTCGCCTAATTTAGCCTCATTTTTTCCCGGAACTGCCTTGACTTCCACGCCCAACACCCTTGCCGCCAATTCCCATACATATGCCTCCGATACCCCCGCCCGTTTTGGCAGCGGTCAATCGGTTCGCCGCCTGGAAGACGATGCGCTGCTGGTTGGCGCCGGCCAGTTCACCAGCGATGTGAACGCAGACAGGCATGCCAGTATTTTCTTTTTGCGCTCGCCCTATCCCCATGCGCGCATCGTCTCGGTTGACTGCACTGAAGCCCGCGCCATGCCGGGTGTGTTGCACATCGTCACCGGCGCTGACATGGTGGCCGCAGGCGTCAAACCCATTCCCGGGTCTACCTTTAAGCGCTTGGACCGTCAGCCCTGCGCGGCGCCTGCACGTCGCGCGCTGGCCCATGAGCGCGTGCGCTTTGTGGGTGAGGCGGTGGTCGCCATTGTTGCGCTCACGCTGGAGCAGGCGCGCAACGCAGCCGAAGCCGTGGTCATCGACTACGAAGAGCTGCCCATGGTGGTTAACCTGGGTGATGCCATTGCTGCAGATGCCCCCCTTTTGAGCGACGCGGCTGACAATCTGGCAGGTGAAACCCGCTATGGCAATGCTGAAGCTACGGCTCAGGCTTTTGCGCGCGCTGCCCATGTGGTGACATTGGACCTGGTCAACCAGCGCGTGGCGCCCTTGAGTCTGGAGCCGCGTACTTTGCTGGCCTTGCCGGATGCTGAGACTGGACGCCTGACCCTTCGCATGAGCACGCAGATGCCCTCGGGTGTGCGCAATTCGGTCTGTGATGCGCTGGGCATTGCCAAGGCCGATGTGCGCGTGATCGTGGGCGATGTAGGTGGCGGCTTTGGCATGAAAACCGGCGTCTACCCTGAGGACATCGCCGTGGCCTTTTGCGCACGCGCGCTCAAGCAGTCACTCATGTGGGTGTCGGAGCGCAGCGAAGAATTCGTTTCGGCATCTCACGGGCGGGACATTGAAACCCGCGCCGAGATGGCTTTGGACGCCAGCGGCAAGATACTGGCATTGCGCGTGGCCACGCTGGCCAATGTGGGTGCGTACGCCACCGGCACAGGCGTCACCATCCAGGTCATGATCGGCCCCTGGGTGCAAACCAGCGTGTACGACATCCAGACCATCGACTTTCATTTCAAGGCCGTGCTGACCAACACCACGCCCCCAGGCGCTTACCGTGGCGCCGGCCGGCCGGAGGCCATTTTCAACATGGAACGCCTGATGGACGAGGCAGCGCGGCAGATGGGCATGGACAGGCTGGCGCTGCGCCGGCGTAACTTCATTGCCCCCGCGCAAATGCCTTACACCAACCCCATGGCGCAAACCTACGACAGCGGCCACTTTGAAGCCATCATGGACCAGGCGCTGGTGCTGGCCGACTGGCAAGGCTTTGCTGCACGCGCAGCGCAATCGAAGCAGCGCGGCAAGTTGCGCGGCCAGGGCATTGCGACTTTTCTGGAGTGGACGGGCGGCAATGCACTGGAAGAAACCGTCACCGTGGCGGTGCAGGCCGACGGCATGATCGAAGTGTTTTCAGCCGTCAATGGCATGGGGCAGGGTATTTTGACTTCGCTCGCCCAATTGGTGGTGGATGCCTTTGGCGTGCCGATGTCCCAGGTGCGCGTGGTGCTGGGCGACACCGACCGGGGCGACGGTTTCGGCAGCGCGGGTTCGCGCTCCATCTTCACCGGCGGCTCGGCCATGCGCGAGGGCGCTGAGCGCACCATCGCCGAGGCCAAGCGCCTGGCCGCCCAGGAGTTTGAAGCCGCCGAACAAGACATCGAGTACCGCAACGGCCGCTTGCAAGTGGCCGGCACCGATATGGCCACGGATATTTTTTCGCTGGCCGGCCGTCAGCCTGAGCAGCGCATCTTCATGCAGTCCACCACCGCGGTCAGCGGGCCCAGCTGGCCCAATGCCTGCCACATCAGCGAAGTCGAGATCGACCCGCTGACCGGCCATGTTGCCGTGGTGGCCTACGCCTCGGTCAACGACGTCGGCCGTGTGGTCAACCCGATGATTGTGCGTGGTCAGCTCGACGGTGGCGCCGTCCAAGGCATAGGCCAGGCCCTGTGCGAGCACCTGGTGTATGACCGCGAAACCGGCCAGATGCTGACCGGCAGCTTGATGGACTACGCCGCCCCGCGCGCCGACGACAGCCCTGATTTCAAAACTGAGCTCGATACCAGCGTACCCTGCCTGAACAACCCGCTGGGTGTCAAAGGCGTCGGCGAGCTCGGCACCATTGGCGCCACGCCCAGCGTGGTCAACGCCGTGGCTGACGCCCTGGCCCGAGCCGGCATGGCGGCCAAAGCACCGCTGCTGCAAATGCCGCTGTCACCTGCCCGCGTCTGGACCTTGCTACAGGCCTGACGCTGGCCCCCGTCATTCCCGCGCAGGCGGGAATCCATTTGCTTATGGCTTGAAGGTCGAATGGCGGACAATCCTGATCGTTGATCGCTCAAATTGGCAAATTCAGGGCTTGTTGTGGGCTTGAGCGTCTAAAGTCGGGTTTTACGTGATTTCAAACCAAGCAAAGCGTCAAAGGAAGACCAGCGCATGTCAGACACACCTTTTGTGTTGGCCGGAGTGATGGGTTGGCCGGTGGCGCACACGCGCTCGCCGGCCATTCACAACCACTGGATTGACCGTTACGCCCTCAAGGGCGCTTATGTGCAGTTGCCAGTGCACCCCGACCATTTGGAGGCTGCCATCCGCGGCCTGCCGGCATTGGGCTTTGCCGGCTGCAACGTGACGGTGCCCCACAAGGAGAGCGCCATGCATTTCATGGATGAGCTGCATCCGGTGGCAAAGCGGGTGGCCGCCATCAACACGATTGTGGTGCAGCCCGACGGCCGGCTGCTGGGCATGAACAACGACGGAGCGGGTTATATCCAGAGCCTGCGCGATGCCGACCCCTCCTGGCGCGGCGATGCGGGGCCGGCCCTGGTGCTGGGTGCCGGCGGCGCGGCGCGGGCCATTGTGGTGGCCTTGCTGGACGAGGGCGTGCCTGAACTGCGCATCACCAACCGTACGCTGGAGCGGGCACAGGTGCTGGCCAATGACTTTGGCGACCGGGTCAAGGTGCTGCCGTGGTCAGATCGTCATGAGGCCATGGCCGGCGTCAGCCTGCTGGTCAACACCACCACGCTGGGCATGCACGGCCAGCCGCCGCTGGATGTGGCGCTCGATGCGCTGCCGCTGGCGGCCATGGTGTCAGATGCGATCTACATTCCGATGGAAACACCCCTGCTG
>JAIPDA010000045.1 GCA_021737905.1 Rhodoferax sp. | reverse complement strand
TTTGGAATCTCTTGCTCTAAGCGATCCCGCAAGCGAATCGCCACCACTTCGTGACGTCTTGCCAATTGACTCAGTGGTGCATGCCAGTCGGGTTGCGTGATGAAGTCCGACACCACAAAAATACTGGCGCGCCGGCGGATCACCGCTTGAGCTTGAGACAACAACACGCGCAAGTCGGTCGTCGCGCCGGCCGTTGGCCGCGTGCCCGCTGTGGGCAGATCGCTCAACATGAGTTGCAGCACGTGCAGCAAGTGACGCCTGCCTGAGCGCGCCGGGACCACCACTTCGGCACGCACCTGGGTGCCAGAAAACAGCATGACCCCGACCCGGTTGCCATGCTGTGAGAGCAGGCGCGCCAGTACCGTCACGGCCTCAGCTGCCAACTGACGTTTGCTGACAGCGCCCGAGCCAAAGTGCACCGAGCCCGACATGTCGACCAGAAACCAGGCCGCTACCTCGCGGTCTTCCTGGTGCTCACGCACATACGGCGTTTGCATGCGCGCCGTGACGTTCCAGTCGATGTGGCGAACGTCGTCGTGTGACTGGTATTCGCGTAAATCTGCCAGCACCAAACCAGCGCCCCTGAACAGGCTGCGGTAGTCGCCCTGTAACTGACCATCCAGGCGCTTGATGACCGTCCACTCTAAGCGCCGCAGCACCTTTTGCGGGTCGGGACGCGCCGGTACTTCGGCCTGGACTTCCCGGCCCGGCGCGGCTTGCTGACCTGCGGCGCGTTCAGCGCGTTCAGTGAGGCGACGTCGCAGAAACGTGAACATGCGAGTCCAGTGGTTTGTCCGGGGGCGTGATGGTCTGCAGGATTTTCATGATGATGTCCTCTGCACTCATGCCGGCGGACAGTGCCTCGTAAGACAACACCAAACGGTGCCGCAGCACGTCGGGCACCAGATCGATCACGTCTTGCGGCAGTGCGTAAGGACGACCGCGCAAAAAGCCCAGCGCGCGCGCACCTTCGATGAGGGAAATGGTGGCCCGCGGGCTGGCACCGAAGGTGATGTAGCGCGCCAGATCCGGCAAGCCGAAGCGCGCGGGGTCGCGCGTGGCCGACACCAACCGTACCGCGTACATGATCAGCGCCGGGTCTACGTAGCTGAGCCGGCACTGCGCTTGCAAAGCCATCAACTGCTCCGTGCTGGCCACAGCTGACACCACCACCGGAACGCCCGTGACACGCTGCACGATCACGAACTCTTCTTCTTCCGACGGGTATCCAATGAGGACCTTCATCATGAACCGGTCAACCTGCGCTTCGGGCAGGGGATAAGTGCCTTCGGTCTCGATCGGGTTTTGAGTGGCCATCACCAGAAAGGGGCGCGGCACTTTGTGTGTCTCGCCGGCAATCGTGACCTGTCGCTCTTGCATGACTTCCAGCAGCGCACTTTGCACCTTGGCCGGTGCGCGGTTGATTTCGTCGGCCAGCAGCAGGTTGGCAAACACCGGGCCCAGCACGGTGCTGAATTCACTGCTGCGTTGGTTGAACATGCGCGTGCCCACCAAGTCGGCCGGCAGCAGGTCGGGCGTGAATTGGACGCGTTTGAAAACACCCTGCACCGCTTGTGCAAGCGTGTTGACGGTGAGTGTTTTGGCCAAACCGGGGACGCCTTCAATCAGCAAATGGCCTTGCGCCAGGATGGCCACCAAAATGCGCTCGAGAAAGTGGTCTTGCCCGACCACGACGCGCTTGACTTCATAGAGCACACGCTCCATCAGGGCGGCCGTGTCAGGCGATGCCGGTGCGATGCCAGCGCGGTTCCAGGTTGGCGAAGACTGATCCATGTGCTGCTCGCTTTCTCAAAAAAATTAAAACGGTGGAACGCCCAAGGCCGTGCCGGCGCTCTCGATGGTGGCTGCAAAAGCAATGCCGATGAAGGTTCGAGCGCTGGTGGGATTGAGAATGGCCGTGACGACGCCGATCACTTCGCCCGCCATATTGACCAGCGGTCCGCCCGAATTACCCGGGTTGGCCGCGGCGTCAAACTGAATCAGTCCCCGCAAGACCGAGGCACCTTCATTGCGAAATTCCCGGTTCATGCCTGAAATAACCCCCGCAGAAACAGAAGGGCCAATGCCAAAGGGAAAGCCCACCGCCACCACTTCGTCACCGGGCATCAGATTGGCAGTGCTGCCCAGGGTGGCCGGTTGCAAGTCGTCCGGAATCTTGACGGCTTTGATGACGGCCAGATCGTTTTCTGGTTGTACGGCCACCACGGTGGCCTCCGCTTCAAAGCCATCGGCAAATGTGACCATGAGTTTTTTGGAGCCCTGCACCACATGCAAGTTGGTGAGGATCACGCCCTCTTCACTGATGACCACGCCCGAACCCACACCATTTTGTTTTTCTTCACCCTTGGGGTCTTTGGGGTCGTCTGAAAATCCACGCACGCGCACCACCGAAGGGCCTATGGTTTGGGCCGCACGCATGGCGCGTGAGGGTAATTCTTGCGTGCTCAGCGTGTGCAGCACGGCGGCGTTGATGTCGTCTTGAGTGAGTGCGCGCTGCGAGGGCATGCTGAGCAGCAACATCCCGAACATAGCAGTGGCGGTGATCACGCCGGCAAAAAAAAGCGCCACCTGCGGGTGACGTTGCCAGATGCGCCAACGGGACAGTGGAGCCGGGGACGGCGATGCGTCAGCCGGTGAAAACGAATCGGGGGCAGCGGTCCGATGTGCGGGACGACTGCTGTAAAGCGCGGCGCGTTTCATGCCTTAAACCATATCACAGCCGGCGGTGATACAGTGGCCCTGTCATTCACGAAGACCCCTGAAGAACATGCATTTTCTTTGGCCCGATGCGCTTTGGTCCTTGCTGCTCTTGCCTGTGTTGTTGCTCGGCTACAGGTGGATGCTGCGTCGCAAGCGCAAAGTGGCCGTGATTTACCCATCGCTCTCGCTCATCCTGCCGGCCATAGGAAAAGGCCAGCGCTTTCGTCGCCATATTCCCCCCGCCTTGTTGCTCACTGCATTGGCTGCCGCTTTGGTGGGTGCTGCGCGCCCGAGCGCCCAAGTGGTGCTCCCGGCAGATTACCTGACGCTGGTGCTGGCCATGGATGTCTCGCGCAGCATGCTGGCGCAAGACGTCAAGCCCAGTCGTATTGAGGCCTCTCAGGCTGCGGTGAAAGCTTTCATACAAGAGCTTCCGCCGGATGTGCGTGTGGGTATTGTTTCGTTTGCCGGCAATGCGCAACTGGTGCAACAAATCACCGACAACAAAGAAGATTTGATCGCGTCTATTGACCGATTTCAGCTGCAAAGAGCCACGGCCACCGGCAGCGGTTTGCTGGTGGCGCTCAACACCTTGCTGCCGGACGCAGGCATTGATCTGGAATCGACTTTGTTCGGACGCGACTTCCGTGGTCCCGGTAACTCCGGCGCTGGGCAGTCGCTGGATCAGCGCACAGCCAAACCACCCCCCGTTGAGCGTGCCCCGGTTCCGGTGGGTTCATACACCGGTGGCGCCATCGTGCTGCTGTCGGACGGACGTCGTACCGTAGGACCTGATCCACTTGAAGCGGCCAAACTGGCTGCCAGCCGGGGGGTGCGCGTTTACACAGTGGCGTTCGGGACGGCGGATGGTGTGATCCCCGGAATGGAGGGTTGGTCGTTTTACGCCCGAGTGGATGAAGAATCACTCAAGGCCATGGCCCAAATCACCGGAGCCGAGTTTTTTCGTGCGTCCAACGCCGCGGACTTGAAAAATATTTATGAGCACCTTTCAACCAAGTTCACCCTGGAGCGTCGCGACACCGAAGTGACAGCTCTTTTTGCGGGCCTGTGCCTGTTGCTGGTGCTCAGTGCAATGGGTCTGTCGCTGCATTGGAACCGTCGCTGACCAATCGACGAACTCTTTGAGCGGCCGCGGCAGGGACTGAGGCATCATCAGCGCCATGAATTCATGGATAGACACCCATTGCCACCTGGACGCGGCCGAGTTCAGTGCCGATGCCCCGGCCGTGCGTGCGCGGGCGCAGCAGGCCGGCGTGCAGCGCCTGGTGATACCGGGCGTGGCGGTGAGCAATTTTCAGGCGGTGCGCGAGCTGGCGCACCAAAATGGGGATGCCTATGCGCTGGGCATTCACCCTTTGTGCGTGGCGCAGTCAGTCGATGCCGACCTGGCCACGCTGGACGCCGAACTGACGCTGCGGATGGACGATTCGCGGCTGGTGGCGGTCGGCGAGATCGGGCTGGATTTTTTTGTGCCGGAGTTGCAGCTGAGCCCTTTGCGGGAAAAGCAGGAGATGTTTTACCGCGCGCAGCTGTTGCTGGCGCGCCGGCATGGGCTGCCGGTGATCTTGCATGTCCGGCGCTCGGCCGACCGGCTGCTCAAGCATTTGCGTGAGCTCGCGCCACCCGGCGGCTGGCACGGCATTGCCCATGCTTTTAACGGCAGTGCGCAGCAGGCCCAGGCCTTCATCGACCTGGGCTTGAAGCTGGGTTTTGGTGGGGCCATGAGTTTTGAGGCGGCGCGGCAGATCAGGCAACTGGCCACCGAGTTGCCACTCCAGGCGCTGGTGCTGGAAACCGATGCACCCGACATACCCCCGCAGTGGCTTTACCAAAGCGCACAGGCCAGGGCCGCCGGTGCAGTTCAGGGCCGCAATGAGCCGGCTGAGTTGCCGCGCATGGCCCAGGTGCTGGCCGCTTTGCGCGGCATGCCCATCGAGGCGCTGGCCCGGGCTTGCACCGCCAATGCGCTGGCGGCTTTGCCGCGTTTGAGCCAGTTGTGACAGGGGTCACAATAGTGCAGCCTGGCTAGCCCGACGTCGGGCTTTGAAAACACAGGAAACGATCTAATGGCTCGCAATTTAGTTGGTTCTGGCGCTGCCGGCGATTTACCAGAGGTCAATTTTTCTGACTGCGGAGACATTCGGTTTTTGCATTTGGGCACGGAATGGGTGCAAGGCTCGATGTTGATGGACGCGCCCTTTGATATTCAACTTGAATATGTACAGCGCATGATGGTCTGGCTCTTGTTTGTGGAGCCGCAGGCGGTAGCCGGACTGCACAGCATGCAGCTGGGCTTGGGCTCTGCGGCGCTGACCAAGTTTTGTTACAAAAAACTGCGCATGCGCAGCACTGCCATTGAGATCAACCCGCAGGTGCTGGCTGCTTGCCGCTTGTGGTTCAAGTTGCCGGCCGACGACACCCGCTTGCACGTGGTGCTGGCTGATGCGGCCAAAGAGGTCAAAAAAGAAAGCTATCTGGGCAGCGTGGACGCTTTGCAGGTGGACCTGTACGACCATGAGGCCGCCGCACCAGTGCTCGACAGTGCCGCCTTTTATGCTGACTGCCGCCGGCTGCTGACGGACGAGGGCATGATGACCGTCAACTTGTTTGGCCGCGATGCGAGCTTTGAGAGTTCGCTGGACAAAATAGCCGACGTCTTCGGGGCTGAGTCGGTGTGGGTTTTCAAGCCCACCCGTGAAGGCAACGCCGTGGTGGCAGCGCAGCGCCATGGCAGCCGACCGGGCCGCGCCATTTTGCAGCAGCGGGCCGAGGCGGTGGAGTCGCGCTGGGGTTTACCCGCATGTAAGTGGCTCAGGTTGTTCAAACCGCTGCTTGGATAGGTGAAAGCCACATGCTCGGGGCTTATATTTGCAGGCACAATCCAAAAGTTCTATCAATTTCAGGGGACCATCCGTGAATATAAAAAGTCAAAAAGACTTTGTTTCCGGGCTCATGTTCATGGGCGTCGGCTTGGCTTTTGCTTTGGGCGCCACCAAGTACTCTTTGGGCACCGGCGCCCGCATGGGGCCGGGTTACTTCCCCCTCATGCTGGGCGTGATGTTGGCCGTTCTGGGCGCCGTCATCACCTTCAACGCGCTGGTCGTTAAACGGGAAGGTGGCGACAAGATCGGCGAATGGGCTTTTAAGCCGCTGGTTTTTATCATCGCAGCCAACCTGCTTTTTGGCGTTTGTCTGGGGGGGCTGCCCTCCATCAAGCTGCCCGCCATGGGCATGATCTTTGGCATTTATGTACTGACCTTTGTGGCCAGCATGGCTTCAGCCGGTTGGAAGTTTAAAACCACCTTCATCCTTGCCACCAGCCTGGCTGTCATCAGCTATGTGGCTTTTGTGAAACTTCTCAAGCTGCAGTTCCCGGTCTGGCCTGCTTTCATCACCGGCTAAGGACACAAGAACATGGAACTATTGATTGCAAATCTTTCGCTGGGTTTTGGTGTGGCGTTCACGCCCATCAACCTGCTGTACGCTTTCATCGGTTGCGTGCTGGGCACGCTCATTGGTGTCTTGCCCGGCATCGGACCTGTGGCCACCATCGCCATGCTGTTGCCGGCCACTTACGCCTTGCCTCCCGTGTCGGCACTCATCATGCTGGCCGGTATTTACTACGGCGCCCAGTATGGGGGCTCGACCACCGCCATTCTGGTCAACCTGCCGGGTGAATCGTCTTCAGTGGTGACCTGTATTGACGGCTACCAGATGGCCCGAAAGGGTCGAGCCGGGCCCGCCCTGGCTGCTGCCGGTATTGGTTCTTTCTTCGCCGGTTGCGTGGGCACCCTGATTCTGGCGGCCTTTGCGCCCCCGCTGACCGAGCTGGCTTTTAAATTCGGCCCTGCTGAATACTTTGCCCTGATGGTGCTGGGCCTGATCGGCGCTGTGGTGCTGGCTTCGGGTTCGCTGCTCAAGGCGATTGGCATGATCGTGCTGGGTTTGTTGCTGGGCCTGATCGGCACCGACGTGAACTCTGGCGTGGCGCGTTTCAGCTTTGACATTCCAGAGCTCACCGACGGCCTTGGCTTTGTGGTGATTGCCATGGGCGTTTTCGGTTACGGCGAGATCATCTCCAACCTGGCCAAGCCTGAAGACGACCGTGAAGTCTTCACGGCCAAGGTCACGGGTTTGTTCCCCACCAAGGACGACTTCAAAAAAATGGCGCCGGCTGTGCTGCGCGGCACCATGCTTGGCAGCTCGCTGGGTATTTTGCCCGGTGGCGGCGCTTTGCTGTCGGCTTTTGCTGCTTATGCCCTGGAAAAGAAAATCGGTACCAAGCCCGGCGAAATCCCCTTTGGCCAGGGCAATATCCGCGGTATTGCAGCGCCTGAGTCGGCCAACAATGCGGGCTCGCAAACCTCCTTCATACCCTTGCTGACGCTGGGCATTCCGCCCAATGCCGTGATGGCCTTGATGGTGGGCGCCATGACGATCCACAACATCCAGCCCGGCCCGCAGGTCATGACCAGCAACCCCGAGCTGTTCTGGGGTTTGATCGCTTCGATGTGGATCGGCAACGCCATGCTGGTGATCTTGAACCTGCCGCTCATCGGCATCTGGATCAAGCTCTTGACGGTGCCATACCGCTTTTTGTTCCCGGCCATTGTGCTGTTCTGCGCGATCGGCGTGTTCTCGACCAACAACAATACCTGGGATGTGTGGATGGTCGGCTTGTTTGGTGTGGTGGGCTACGTGTTCGTCAAGCTCGGTTGTGAGCCCGCACCATTGCTGCTAGGTTTCATTCTGGGGCCCATGATGGAAGAAAACCTGCGCCGCGCGCTGCTCTTGTCTCGCGGTGACTGGAGCGTGTTTGTCACGCGTCCGCTGTCAGCCAGCCTGTTGGCTGCTGGTGTGTTTTTGCTGGTGATCGTGCTGCTGCCGTCCATCAAAAACAAGCGTGAAGAGGCTTTTGTCGAAGATTGAAACGCGCCGCCTGAGTAAAAACGGCGCTTTCGGGCGCCTTTTTTTTTATCCATTGCACAATTGACGTATGAACTTTAATTTCAACAACCCCTACACCTCCACCCGCTTGCCTGTTTTCGCTCGCAATGTGGTCTCTACCTCGCACCCGTTGGCAGCACAAGCCGGCCTGCGCATGCTGCTCAAGGGCGGCAATGCGGTGGACGCTGCCATTGCCGCTGCCGCTGCCATGACCATCGTCGAGCCGGTCAGCAACGGCCTGGGCAGTGATTCCTTTTGCATTTTGTGGGACGGCAAGGAACTGCACGGGCTGAACGCCTCGGGCCGGGCGCCCGCAGCCTGGACGCCTGAGTATTTCAAAAAAAAATACGGCAACGACAACCTGAATCCCCCCAAGCGCGGCATGGACTCGGTGACGGTGCCCGGTGCGGTGGCCAGCTGGGTCAGCATGAGCGAGCGCTTTGGCAAACTGCCCTTTGCTGACTTGCTGGAGCCGGCCATTGAGATCGCCGAGCGCGGTTATTTGATGGCCACTGTGGTGCAGCAAAAATGGGCCGCTGCGACCGATGAGCTCAAAGGCTTGCCGGGCTTTGCGCAGTCTTTTTTGCCTTGGGGCCGTGCGCCGCAGGTCGGCGAGCTGTTTCAGTTCAAGGCCGCTGCCAAAGCCTTGCGCCTGATCGGGCAGACCAAGGGCCAGGCCTATTACGGCGGCGAGATTGCGCAGGCTTTAGAAAAATTCTCCAAACAGCACGGCGGCAGCCTCACAGCCAAAGATTTTGCGGCCTACCAGCCTGAGTGGGTCAAGCCCATAGGCCGCGATTACCGCGGCTACACCTTGCACGAGATTCCGCCCAACGGGCAGGGCATTGCGGCGCTGATTGCGCTGGGCATTCTGGATAAATTTGATGTGGCCGGCTTGCAGGTCGATGGCGTGGATTCGCAGCACTTGCAGATCGAAGCCATGAAACTGGCTTTTGCCGATGTCTACAAATACGTCGCTGAGCCCGCGTCTATGAAAGTGACGCCCGGGCAGATGCTGGACGATGCCTACCTGGCCAGCCGCGCCAAGCTGATCGACATGACAAAGGCGCAGGACTTCGGTGCGGGTAACCCTGTCAAGGGCGGCACCATTTACCTCACGACCGCTGACGAAGACGGCATGATGGTCAGCTTCATTCAGAGCAACTACATGGGCTTTGGGTCGGGTTGTGTGGAGCCAGAGTTCGGTATCAGCTTGCAAAACCGCGGCCACGGCTTTAGCTTGCTGCCCGGCATCAACCAGGTGGCACCGGGCAAGCGGCCGTTTCACACCATCATTCCGGCCTTCCTGAGCAAAGACGGCCAACCCGTCATGAGCTACGGCGTGATGGGTGCCAACATGCAGCCGCAAGGCCATATGCAGACGCTGGTGCGCATGCTCGACTACAAGCAAAATCCGCAAGCCGCTTGTGATGCACCGCGCTGGCGCTTTAATGCCGGGCTGGAGATCAATGTCGAGTCGGCCATGGACCCGGTCACCGTGCAGGCGCTGGCCCGGCGTGGCCACCGAGTGGACGTCATCAACGACTCTTACCAGGACTTCGGTGCCGGCCAGTTCATCTGGCGCGCTGGCGACCCCAAGGTCGAGGGCTATGTGGCGGCCAGCGACCCGCGCCGTGACGGGCAGGCGGTCGGTTTTTAATGAAAAGACAAGCTCCTGGCCCTGTGCTTTTAAGGCGGCGCTGGTGATGGAGGGCAAGTCGCCGCAGTTTGTGGCTGGCATCACACTGGCGGTACTGGGCGCCTTTGCCTTCAGCGGTAAAGCCATCATTGTCAAACTGGCTTATCGCTACGGCGTGGATCCGGTCACGCTGATCATGCTGCGCATGCTGTTTGCCTTGCCCGTGTTTGCGCTCTTGGCCTGGTGGGCCAGCCGGGGCAAGCCGCCACTGTCCCTGCGTGACGCTCTGGGTGTGCTGGGCCTGGGTTTTGTGGGTTACTACCTGTCGAGCTTTTTGGACTTTTTGGGCTTGCAATATGTCAGCGCTTCGCTCGAGCGCTTGATTTTGTACCTGAACCCGACGCTGGTGCTCTTGCTCGGTTGGTTGATTTACAGCCGCCGTGCCAGTCGTCTACAGGCCCTGGGCATGGGCATCAGTTACGCCGGTGTGGTGCTGGTTTTTGGTCATGAAATGACAATACAAGGCGCCGACGCGGCCTGGGGCGCCTTGCTGGTTTTTTTAAGTGCCGTCACTTACGCGCTGTACCTGGTGTACAGCGGTGAGCTGGTCAAGCGGCTGGGCTCGCAGCGCCTGGTGGGTCTGACAGGCACTGTGGCTTGCCTGTGCTGCATTGTGCAGTTCGCGCTGCTGCGGCCCTTGTCGCTGGAGGCTGTGGCGCCGCAGGTGATGTGGCTGTCGCTTGCCAATGCGGCGGCCTGCACCGTGGCGCCGGTGCTGATGGTGATGATGGCCATCGAGCGCATCGGCCCCGGGCTGACGGCTCAAACCGGCATGATCGGCCCCATGTCCACCATCGCCATGGGCGTGCTGATTCTGGGCGAGCCCTTCACGATGTGGGTGGCTGCGGGCACAGCCCTGGTGCTGGCCGGTATTTATGTGTTCACGCGGACTTCGCAATCTAAAGGAAATTGACATGGACTTGGGTATCAAAGGCAGATGGGCGCTGGTGTGCGGCGCCAGCAAGGGCTTGGGCTTTGGTTGCGCGCAGGCGCTGGTGCGCGAGGGTGTGCATGTGATCATCGTGGCGCGTGGCGCCGAGGTTTTGCAAGCCGCTGCCGGCCGGCTGATGGCCGATCCGGCCCGCCCTGCTGGCACCGAGGTGCTGCACGTGGCGGCGGACATCACCAGCACCGAAGGCCGCGCTGCGGTGTTCAAACTGCGCCAGGACTTCGACATCGTCATCACCAACGCCGGTGGCCCGCCACCCGGTGACTTCCGTCAGTGGGACCGCGATACATGGATCAAGGCGGTGGACGCCAACATGCTCACACCGATTGAGCTGATCAAGGCCACGGTGGACGGCATGGCCGCGCGCGGCTTTGGCCGCATCGTCAACATCACCTCCAGCGCGGTCAAAGCGCCTATCGATATTCTGGGCTTGAGCAACGGCGCACGCAGCGGCCTCACCGGCTTTGTGGCGGGTGTTTCGCGCAGCAAATTGGCGGGGCAGGGTGTGACCATCAACTCTTTGTTGCCCGGCGCTTTTGACACCGACCGCCTGCGCGGCACCATGGCGGGTGCCGCGCAAAAAACCGGTCAAAGCATTGGCGCCGTGGCCGAAGCCCGGCGCAAAAGCATTCCGGCTCAGCGCTTTGGCACGGCAGAAGAATTTGGCGCGATCTGCGCCTTTTTGTGCAGCACGCATGCGGCCTACATGACCGGGCAGAACGTGCTGGCCGACGGCGGCGCTTACCCCGGCACTTACTGAGCTGGAGGCAGCCTAGGCGCCCTGGCGGCGCGATGACACCACAATGCCGCCGACAATCAGCCCGAAGGCCAGCGCGTGGTAAGTGCTGGGCCACTCGCCTAAAAAAATCGTCGACATAAGGGCTGCAAAGAGCGGCGTCAGGTTCGAGAAAAAGCTGGCCACGGCCGGCCCCGCCCGCTGGATGCCTGCGCTCCATGCGCGGTAGGCCAGCAAGGCCGGCCCGAGCGTGATGTAGATCATCGCAGCCACCACCGGCCAGCTCCATTGAATGCGCGCCGGTGTCAAAGCCCATTCGCCGGCGACAAAAAGACCAGACCAGAGCAGACCGAAGAAAATCTGCGCCAACAAAAAAGACACCCAGTCCTGCCGTATCGACGGCGGCTCGGTGGGCCTGGCCAGCATCCAGCTGTAGCCGGCCCAGGCTGCAGTGGCCAACAACACGTAAAAGTCGCCGGGCACCAGGCGCATTTGCATCAAAACTGCCGCATCGCCCCGGCTGAGCACAATCAGCACGCCGCCAATGGACAGCACCGCCCCCCAGGCCTGTCGGGGCGAAATTTTTTCACCGTGCAATAGCCAGCCCAGGCCCAGCATCCAGATCGGAATGCTGGAGGCCACCAGCGTCACGTTCATGGCGGTGGAGGTGTGCAGCGCCAGGTATTGCAGCGAGTTGTAGGCTCCGACACTGAGCAGACCCAGCAGGGCAAAACGACGCCAATGACGCCACATCAGACTGTCCCGGTGCAAAACCCTGTGCGCCAGCGGCAGCAGCACCAAAAAAGCCAGCAGCCAACGCAAGAAGTTCAGCGTCATGGGCGGCACCAGATCGTTGATCATGCGACCGATCACGGCATTGCTGGCCCACATCAAAGGTGCAATGCTGAGCAACATAATGGTCGAGGTGCTGAGGCGGCGGGTCATGCCTGCACTGTAACAAGAGCCGGGGCAGGTCTGGCCCTGCGTGCCTGTCGGGCTTGGCCTAAACTGCGTCTTTTAGCAATTTAAGGAACAGAAAAAATGAGCACACACACCTCGCGCGCCGTACGTATCGACGAACACGGCGGCCCCGACAAACTCAAGTTGGTCGATGTCACGGTAGGTGAGCCCGGCCCGGGCGAGATCCGCATCCGCCACAAGGCCGTGGGTTTGAACTACATCGACGTTTACCAGCGTGCCGGCCTGTATCCGCTGCCCATGCCGCTGCAAATGGGCATGGAAGCCTCGGGCGTGATCGAGGCCGTCGGCGAGGGCGTGACCCACTTGAAGGTGGGCGACCGCGCCGCCTACGCCAGCCAGCCGCCGGGCAGCTACTGCGAACTGCGCGTGATGCCGGCCAAGTGCGTGTGCAAACTGCCGGACGCCATTTCCTTTGAAACCGGCGCGGCCATGATGCTCAAGGGCCTGACCGTGCAGTACCTGCTCAAAGGCACGCAGCCGCAGGGTGGTCTCAAGGCCGGTGACTTTGTGTTGTTTCATGCCGCCGCCGGCGGCGTGGGCCTGATCGCCTGCCAGTGGGCGCGTGCCATGGGCTTGCAGCTGATAGGAACGGCAGGCTCAGACGCCAAATGCGCATTGGCCAAAGAAAACGG